>CAYZGS010000017.1:0-7823 GCA_964478145.1 uncultured Candidatus Saccharibacteria bacterium
AATCTTTAAGGTTCGTGAATTTTTAAACCAGCCCGGTTCCTCAGCGAAAAGTCTGATGGAATCTGTGGCCCTGATAGCGCCGAATTTTTAAGTTTTGCCATCAGGTGTTATAATAGCACTTATGCAGTATAACTTTTCAAATTTTAAGACAGAAATAGGCAAAGTAGCTGAATTTTTAAGTAAAGAGTACAACCAGCTGAATATCGGCCGAGCTTCGCCTATGGTACTTGATGGAATTTTTGTAGAATCATACGGCTCGCGTGTCCCCCTGAAAAATGTTGCCTCAATTTCTATTGAAGATCCGAAAACTTTACGCATTGTCCCTTGGGACAAGAATCAAATCAAAGAAATTGAAAAATCCATAGCCAGCGCCAATTTAGGGCTTTCAGTAGCCGTAGATGAATCTGGAATTCGGGTTATTTTTCCGCAATTAACCACAGAAACCAGACAAACTCTGGTAAAAGTATTGAGAGAAAAACTGGAAGAAAGCAGAATAACAGTGCGCAAGGAACGCGAACGAGTTTGGGATGATATTCAATCTCAGGAAAAAAAAGGAAAAATCACCGAAGATGAAAAATTTAGAGCAAAAGAGGATTTGCAAAAGATTATAGATGAAACAAACGAAAAATTGGAAAACATTTTAAAAAAGAAAGAAAGAGAAGTGTTGGGTTAAATTATCGTATGAGTATACTGATTTTTGTAGTAATTTTGCTGGTATTGGTTTTAGTCCATGAATTTGGACATTTTTTTAGCGCTAAAAAATTCGGTATCAGAGTAGATGAATTCGGTTTCGGTTTTCCTCCAAAATTGTTCAGTTTTAAAAAAGGGGAAACTGAATACAGTTTGAACCTTCTGCCTATTGGGGGGTTTGTAAAAATTTTTGGAGAAAATCCTAATGAAGAAAATATTAACGGCCCCGATGCTTCCAGAAGTTTTGTCAATAAGGCAAAATACAAACAAGCGATAGTCCTAGCCGCTGGAGTCTTTGCCAATTTCTTGCTTGCTTGGTTTTTGTTTTCTTTCGGCTTTATGTCGGGACTCCCAACTTCAGTTGGGAGCGAACCCAAAGGATATGCCATAGCAGATGCTCGTTTGACAGTTATTTCTGTCTTGGCTAATTCGCCAGCTGAAGTAGCAGGATTAAAATCTGGAGACAAAATAATTTCGGTTCAGAGCGAAAGTGAAGCGGTGTTTAATATCAATCCAGACTCTTTAAGATCTTTTATAGTTTCTCACCCGGAGAAAGAAATAGAATTCAGTTATTTGCGCGGGAAAGAAGAAAAAATGAATATTGTTAAAATAGTTCCTAGTAGAGATATAAACGGTGGAGATCCAGCCGTAGGCATAGCTATGGATGAAATAGGAACCCTTAAATTGCCTGTTTTTAAGGCTTTTTGGGAAGGGCTGGTTTTGGACTGGTTTATTGTAAAAAGCACGGTTACAGGCCTTTATACGCTTATAGTGCAGGGTCTACAAGGTAATGGAAGCTTTTCATCAATCACTGGTCCGGTGGGATTGATAGGCATTATAGGCAACGCGTATCAATTTGGTTTTGTGTATCTGCTTTCCTTGGGAGCGCTAATTTCGGTAAATTTGGCTGTCATAAATCTTATCCCGTTTCCGGCATTAGATGGCGGAAGACTGCTCTTTTTGCTTATCGAAAAAATAAAAGGTTCTCGTTTGAATCCCAAAATAGCCAATACCGTTAACACAATCGGTTTTGTGATTTTGATTATTCTAATGCTTTTGATCACTTATCATGATGTAATTAAGTTAATTTGAGAATGATACTCAAATCTAGTGATAGCAGAATTTGAGTATAGGTAGAAAATGAACAAGCAGAAAGTTTTAATAATAGGAGGCGGAGGGCGGGAACATGCCATTGGGTGGAAAATTGCGCAATCGGAAAATGCGGGGCAGATTTATTTTGCGCCTGGGAATGGGGGAACAGAAGAAGTTGGTATGAATATGGATATAAAAGCCACGGATATCGACGCTCTAATTAAATTTAGCAAGAAAGAAAAAATCGATTTGACCCTTGCTATACCCGACGATCCGCTAGCGCTTGGCATTGTGGATGAGTTTCAAAGAGAAGGCCTCAAAATTTTCGGGCCGACAAAAAAAGCCGTCCAAATTGAATCTTCAAAAGCCTTCGCCAAGAATTTTATGGCGCGTTATAACCTGCCGACGGCAAAATTTAAAATTTTCAGCGATTATCATAAGGCTGTTGAATATATAAATACTCAGGATTTACCTATAGTCATTAAGGCAAACGGACTTGCTCTGGGCAAAGGAGTAATTATAGCAGAGACGAAGGAAAATGCCCGCAAAGTGTTGAAAGACATTTTAATCAAAAAAATTTTTGGAGAAGCCGGGAATGAAGTAATAATTGAAGAATTTTTAACCGGCCCAGAAATTTCCGTGCATGCGTTTTCGGACGGAAAAAATTACTCTATTTTTCCTGTGTCTCAGGATCATAAAAAAATAGGAGAAGGAAATACCGGACTAAATACTGGAGGCATGGGAACCGTGGCTCCCCTCAATTTTGTTACCAAAGAACTTTTAAGTAATGTAGAAAAAACAATTATTGCTCCCACTTTGTCAAAAATGAATGAGGACAGCAATACATTTTCAGGAGTGCTTTACCCCGGCTTAATTCTGACTAAGGACGGTCCTAAAATTCTTGAATATAACGCGCGTTTCGGCGATCCGGAAACGGAAAGCTATATGAGGTTGCTGGAAACAGATTTGCTTGAAATTATAAACGGATGCGTGGATCAGCGGCTTGATAAAATTAAAATAGAATGGAGTCCGCTTTATGCGTGCACTGTAATGCTTGCTTCAGATGGTTATCCCAGCTCTTATGAAAAAGGAAAAATTATCAAAGGAGTAGAAAAGGCAAAAGAAGATGAAAACATCGTTATTTTCCATGCCGGCACAAAAATGGAAGGTGATAATTTAACCACCAATGGCGGGCGAGTTCTGGCAATTAGCGCCGTTGGAATAAACTTAAAAGAAGCTTTAGCAGCCGCTTATGAGGCGATTTCAAAAATTTCATTTGAAGGAATGCAATACAGGAAAGATATAGGGACTTCTCTCTATGGAAATTAATTATCCCAATCAAAAAAATGTTTTCGGTCCGGGCCGGTGCCCACCGACAAAATTTTCACATCCAAGTCAGACAACTTATTTTTTATATAATACAGATATGAGACAAGCTCCTTAGAAACTTTTTTCTTCTCTTTCACCCCATAATTTTTATTTCCCCAGCCTGTTATTTCTTCCGTGGCGACATCCGTCACCTGGTTCAGGTAAAGCGGAAATTCTTTCAGATTTTTTCCCGCATGTTTATACCCGGTCACCACTTTTATTTTATCCATTAAACAAATATCGGTTTTATTCATTAAAATTTTATTGGCGCCCGTCAACTCTATGGCATAACGAAGAGCAAATAAATCAAGCCAGCCGCACATTCGCGGACGTCCGGTAGTGGCCCCAAATTCATTGCCAGCATCTTGAAAAAGTTTTTCTATGGTATTATCTTTTATCCTGGCAGGAAAGCTTCCTCCGCCTACTTTGGTCGTGTAAGCCTTGATAACGCCATATACGTTTCTGATGGCGGTATGAGGCACCCCAAGCCCTAAGCAAACATTGGCTGGCAAAGTATTTGAACTGGTAACATTCGGATAATCTCCAAAATCAATATCCAACATTACCCCTTGCGCCCCTTCGGCTAAAATATTTCTTCCTTCTCTCAACTTTTTTTGTACCACAGAAGATAAATTACAGATCTGCAATTTTTTCATTTTATTTATGGCATCCAGCCATTTTTTTCTTGCTTCTCTAATTTTTTTATCGGATAATTTAAAGCTGTATTCTTTTTTATACATATTCAAAAAATTAATATGAAACTTTGAAAGATTTGACTCTTTTTCTTTAAAATCGGGCAGTAGAATATCGCCGATCAAAAGCGCTTTGCGAGCCCGCCCATCGCTGTAAGCAGGCCCTATACCCCTAGCGGTAGTGCCTATTTTTGCCCCTTTCTTGCCTCTGTAAGATTCTTCGGCCTGGTCCAGAAATGGATGCAGATACGAAACCAATTTAGCGCGATTTGATATATAAAGACGCGGAGCCACATTAAAGCCCAAATTTTTAAGTTCAGAAATTTCTTTCATCAAAGATACGGAGTCAAGCACTACTCCATTGCCGATATATAATTCTATGTTTTTTTGAAGACAGCCTGAAGGCACTATATGACCGATAAAAGAGGTATTTCCAAATTTGATAGTATGTCCGGCGTTTGCTCCGCCTTGAAAGCGCGCCACTGCCGAATAGGTTCCTTCCGAAAGAAGCTTATCTATATTTTTACCTTTTCCTTCATCTCCCCATTGAAGACCAACAATCACGTCAACAAACCCTTTAGTCATAGACCTATGGGCGGCACTTTTTCTATTTTCTATTTTTTTCATTATGAAAATAAAAACACAAATTTATTTTCCTGGACTGTAATTGGGAGCCTCTCTGGTAATGACCACATCATGTGGGTGGTTTTCTCCCATGCCGAATTGGGTGACTTTCACAAATTTCGCTTTCTTTTGAAAAGTTTTTATATCTTTCGCTCCGCAGTATCCCATGCCGGCTCGCAGTCCGCCGACCAGCTGATAAATCACTTCGGATAATCCGCCTTTGAAAGAAACTCTGCCCACAATTCCTTCTGGTACCAGTTTTTTTATATCGTCTTCCGCATCTTGAAAATATCTGTCCTTGGAACCTTCTTGCATTGCTTCAATGGAACCCATTCCGCGATAGGTTTTATATTTTCTCCCCTCGTAAATTATTGTTTCACCCGGTGATTCTTCCACTCCGGCAAAAAGTGAACCTATCATAACGGAACTTGCTCCGGCAGCTATAGCTTTAGGAATATCTCCGGTAAAACGAATACCTCCATCGGCAATGATCGGCACTTTGCTGCCTTTGATGGCTTTCGCCACCTCGTATATGGCCGAAAATTGAGGAAAGCCCACACCAGCAATTACTCGGGTAGTGCAAATTGACCCTGGACCAATACCCACCTTTACCGCGTCGGCTCCAGCTTTCACCAGATCTCTGGCTGCTTCTCCGGTAGCAATATTCCCAACAATTACTTCCAATTCCGGAAACTCTTTTTTTATTTTCTTTAGCATTTCAATCACTCCCTTTGAATGTCCATGAGCAGTATCAATTACCACCGCGTCAACCCCGTTTTGTTTTAACATTTTTACTCTTTCCAATGTGTCGCTTGTTACTCCTACCGCTGCTCCCACCCGCAGTCTGCCTAAACCGTCCCTGCAAGAATTCGGGCGAGATTTTACTTTCATAATGTCTTTGTAGGTGATCAGTCCGATAAGCCTGTTTTTTTCATCAACTAATGGCAATTTCTCAACCTTATGCCTAGTCAGTATTTTTTCCGCCTCTTTTAAGTTTGTACCCGAACTAGCGGTTACTAAATTTGTTTTGGTCATTATTTGGCTGACTGGAAGTTCTAAATTTTCCTGGAACCGCAAATCACGATTAGTGAGTATTCCTCTTAGTTCCATACTTTCATCAACTATCGGAATACCGCCAATTTTATTTTCCTTCATAATTCGCAATGCCTCCTTTAATAAGGATCCTTCTTTTAAAGTTATAGGGTCGTGAATCATTCCGCTTTCGGAACGTTTCACTTTGCGCACTTCCGCCGCCTGTTTTTCAATGCTTATATTTTTATGGAGAATTCCTATTCCTCCTTCCTGCGCTATGGCTATGGCCATAGCCGCTTCGGTCACGGTGTCCATGGCAGCAGAAATAATCGGAACATTTATTTTTATTTTTTTAGTAAGATTTGAAGAAATATCAACTTCCCGCGGCAAGACTTCCGAGTATAAGGGCACTAGTAGGACATCGTCATAGGTAAGAGCTTCTCTAAAATTTTCTCTATTTCCCAAAGGCATAATTTATATACTAGCACACAGGGGAACTTTATGTAAATGTTTATTGCTTTTCTTATAATGTGTTTTCATATATTATAAGTTCATGGATAAAATACAAATTCTTATTGTGGATTACGGTTCGCAATATACTTTGCTTATAGGAAGAACTTTGCGTGAGCTTGGGGTGCGAAGCATAATACTGCCTCCCGGAAAAGTTGATAAATGGCTGGAGAAAAACATCCCCAAGGCGGTCATCCTTTCGGGTAGTAATTTCAGTGTGCACGATAAAGAGGCGCCGGGATTTCCACAATCATTTGATGTTACCGGCAAAAAATATTCAATTTTGGGCATTTGTTATGGCATGCAACTGATAGCCCATAAACTCGGCGGAACAGTAGGAAAATCTTTAGGGCATCGCGAATATGGACCAGCTAATATATCTTTTCAAACACATCATCCGCATCCGCTTTTGGATGATGTAAAAAACAAAACGGAAGTTTGGGCAAGCCACGGAGATACTGTTATTTCGCTTCCGAAAAATTTTATTTCCATAGCTAGATCCAAGGGTATTGCCGCTATGAGCAATAAAAATAATAATGTGCTAGGGGTTCAATTCCATCCGGAAGTCATCAATACTGAAGAAGGCAAGAAAATATTGCAGAATTTTCTCAAGTTATCCAATTGCCGGAAAGATTGGGACCCCATAAATTTAATTCATCAAATTCAGCAAGAAGTTCTCAATATAATTGATAAATCAAGTAAGAAATCAAAAGTTATTTTGGGTGTTTCTGGCGGAGTGGATTCCACTACTCTGGCTAGGATTCTCAGTCTAGTTTTAGGAAATAGGCTTATTTGCGTAGCCATAGATACCGGCGGACTTAGAGCGGGGGAACTCGCAGAAATAAAGAAAAATGCTAAAAGCGCGGGAATAAAAAATTTAGTAATGGTTTCAGCCGATAAAAAATTTATAAAAAATATCAGTACCACCATTGACGGGGAGAAAAAACGGGCAAAATTTCGCACTGTGTATCGGAAGATATTTGAAGAACAAATAGCGAAATATAAAGCTGAATTTATCGTACAGGGTACTCTAGCGACAGATATTATTGAAAGCGGCAAAGCAGGGCAGTCCGCTATGATTAAAACGCATCACAATGTGGGTCTTTCATGGTAAATAAAAGACTTGCATCCATTCGGAAATTTATTCAAATACGAAATTAGAGAACTGGCTTGCATCCTTAAATTGCCCCCCGCTGTATACGAGCGCAACCCTTTTCCTGGTCCAGGATTGTATCTGCGGGTAGTGGGCACACCGATATCGGAAGGAAACATTGAACTAGTGCGTCAGGCGGATAAAACAGTCAATGACATTATAAAAAAATATAATCTTTCTAAAAATATTTCCCAGCTGATTGTTGTTCTTCTTGGCATCAATTCTGTCGGAGTGAAAGGGGATGAACGCGTTTACGGTCACTCTATGGCTGTTCGCGCCGTGCAAACAGCGGATTTTATGACAGCCAAAGGTTATTATTTTCCTGAAAAAATCATAAATGAAATTACAAGTGCCCTCACTAAACACAAAAATATCGTCCGGGTGCTTTTTGATATGACGCCCAAACCTCCGGCCACTACGGAGTTTGAATAAAAAAAATTGACATTCTTAGTTAAATATGTTAAGCTCTGCGAAAGTAAAAGCAACAGCAACGGTTACGGCTAATACAAATTGAAAAGCCTCGGGTATTACCTGGGGCTCTTTTTTTACATATATATTCAGTCAAATTATTTTGATTTTTAATTACATAATGATAAAATAAATTTATGAAAAAAGATATTAAAGTTTTGATACTGATGGGCTCGGATTCCGATTTGGCGGTA
>CAYZGS010000018.1:0-7793 GCA_964478145.1 uncultured Candidatus Saccharibacteria bacterium
CAGAAGAAGAAGAAAAGAATGAGGTAGAAAATGAAAATGAAAACAAAGAAAAGAGTTCTAAAAAAGAGGTAAAAAATAAAAGTCCCGACGTAAAATCGGGATCCCGACCTGAAGGCATCGGGATTTCCGGAGAAGCTGAACCTATGATATAACCCGGTAGTGAGTTTTGGCAAGGCACGGAGTGCGCTCGCGAAGCGAGCATTGCCAAAATCTACTAACCGGGTATAATACCCTTATGTCAAAAGATTATTACAATATATTAGGTGTCAATAAAGGCGCCTCTAAAGACGAGATAAAAAAAGCCTTTTACAAATTAGCGCATAAATATCACCCCGACAAAAAAGAAGGCAATGAAGCGAAGTTCAAGCAAGTAAATGAAGCCTATCAAGTGCTTTCCGATGACGCCAAGCGTTCCCAATACGATCAGTTCGGCACTGGGTATGAAAATATGGGTAACGCTTCCGCTCGAGGCTATGGTGGTACACAACATGGTTTTGAAGGATTCGATTTCGGCGGTTTTCAAAGTGGAAACACGGATTTTGATTTTGGAAATTTGAATGATATTTTTAGTGATTTTTTTACCGGAGGAGTGGGAAGAAATAGAACACAAACAAGGCGCGGACGCGATATTTCCACCGAAATGCAGATTTCTTTTGCCGAAGCTGTTTTCGGGGTCAGTAGAAAAATTTTAATTACCAAAACTTCAAATTGTACTGCTTGCAGCGGTTCCGGCGCGAAAACTGGCACTAAAATGGAAACCTGTAAATATTGCAACGGTCAGGGAAAAATTCGCGAAGCGAAGAGGACCATCCTTGGGACTATTTCAAGCACAAAAATTTGCGAAGAATGCTTGGGTTCCGGCGAGGTGCCAAAGGAAAAATGCGATAATTGCAAAGGCAAAGGCGTATTGCGCCGCGAGGAAGAGATTTCCATTGTCATGCCGGCCGGTATCCGCGATGGTGAAATGATTAGAATGTCCGGAATGGGCGAAGCGATTACCAAAGGGGTAGCAGGCGATCTTTATATAAAAATAAATGTTTCCCCGCATTCAATATTCAAAAGAGAAGGCAATGATTTAGTGATGAGTCTGGATTTGAAACTGTCGGATGCTCTCTTGGGCGCAGAATATCCTATTCAAACATTAGACGGGCAAATAAGCGTAAAAATTCCGGAAGGCATATCCATCAATGAAATTCTTCGGGTAAAAGGAAGAGGCGTGCCTGTATCAAAAAACAAACGCGGTGATTTGTTGATAAAGCTCAAAATAAAACTTCCCTCAAAAATTTCACGCAAATCCCGCGAGCTGATAGAACAACTCAAAAAAGAGGGGATATAATATGCTTTTAAATCTGCTAAAAATTTTCTTGCCGACAACTGTCGCTTTTTTTATGGGACTTCTGATTGCTCCTCTTATGACACATTTTTTCTACAAATATAAAATGTGGAAAAAATACTCTAGAAACGGCAACACTGTCAGTTCAGATTTCCAAAAAATTCATAATGAAAGCGAAGAGCTGAAAACACCTCGGATAGGGGGAGTAATAATATGGATTTCAGTGCTTTTCTCAGTACTGATTTTTTATTTATTGTCGGTTTTTTTCCCTTCTCCAATCACTGAAAAAATAAATTTTTTAAGCAAAAATCAGACTTTTATACCCCTTCTGGTCCTGCTTTTTGGCTCTTTTTTGGGACTTTGGGACGATTTGGTGCAAATTTATGGAAAGGGAAAGTTTGCCCACGATGATAAATCTTGGCGCAAATGGAAAGCGTTTTTGGTGATAATTATTTCTCTTCTGATAGGGATCTGGTTTTATTATAAGCTTGGAATGACATCAATACATATACCATTTGGGGGAGATATCAATTTGGGTATTTTTATTATTCCATTTTTCATATTGGTCGCTCTTGCTACTTTTTCAGGCGGAATCATAGACGGACTGGACGGTCTTTCCGGCGGAGTGCTTGCCTCAATTTTTGGTGCTTATTCGGTTATAGCGTATGCCAATAATCAAATAAATATTGCCGTTTTTTCAGCTGTTCTTGCCGGGGCCATTCTTGCGTTTCTTTGGTTCAATATTCCGCCGGCCAGATTTTACATGGGAGAAACAGGGATTATAGGCCTTACCATCACCCTGGCTACATTGTCGTTTTTAACTGACTCAGTGCTGATTCTTCCTGTGGTTGCCATGCCACTTGTTTTGACTTCGCTCTCGGATATTATTCAAATGGCTTCCAAAAAATTCAGAAACGGGAAAAAAGTGTTCAAAGTTGCGCCTCTACATCATCATTTTGAAGCCCTGGGCTGGCCGTCTTATAAAATCACTATGCGTTTTTGGGTTTTATCAATTATTTTTGCCATTGTTGGAATAATTTTGGCGGTTATCAGCAGATAGAAAAAAATTAGTACATGAGAGAAAAAAAAGTAGACAGATTTTTTTTAATAGTTGTATTACTTTTAATTTTTACGGGAATGGCCATGTTTATTTCTGCGTCCCTGGGAGTTTTAGCCAGAAATGGGGGGACTTTTTTCTCCGTGCTTTTCAGCCAATTGGTTCTTGGCTTCGGACTTGGCCTTGTCGGAGTATTTTTCTGTTTAAAAATAAATTATAAATTCTGGCGCAAATATTCTTTTTACATTTTTTTGGGCTCCATACTTTTAACTGCGGCCGTTTTCATTCCTTCCCTGGGGTTCAGCCATCAAGGAGCAGAAAGATGGATTAAGTTGGGACCATTGCCGTCTTTTCAGCCGGTAGAAATTTTAAAATTCGGATTTGTAATCTATTTTGCCGCCTGGCTTTCCTGGGTAAAAAATAAGGTACAAGATTTTAAGTTCGGCATTTTGCCATTAGGGGCGATGCTTGCAGTTATTGCGGTAATTTTGTTCAATCAGCCGGATACCAAGAGTTTTATTTTAATCACTATTACCGGCATTTCCATGCTTTTTATTTCCGGCGTGTCAGTAAAATATATTTTGGGAATAGGCCTGGGGGTTATACTTGTTTTGGGGTCTCTGGTTTCTATCACTCCATATCTGCAAGAAAGGGTGAAAACTTTTTTGGATCCCTCGCAAGATCCGCAAGGATCTTCCTACCAAATACAACAATCGCTGATAGCCATCGGTTCAGGCGGAATTTTGGGCAGGGGATATGGCCAAAGCATCCAAAAGTTCAGTTATTTGCTGGAACCCCAGGGAGACTCTATTTTTGCCGTCCTAGGTGAAGAATTTGGCTTTATCGGCAGTGTTGCCGTGATAGTGCTTTATCTGCTTTTTGCCCTCCGAGGTTTTCGTATTGCCATTAATTCTCCCGATTTATTCAGTAGACTTTTGGTCTCCGGAATTGTTATACTGATTGCGGCGCAGTCATTTATGAACATTGCTTCGGCTACAGGGGTATTTCCTCTGACAGGGGTGCCGTTGGTTTTTATGAGCCATGGAGGCACTTCCCTTATGATTTACCTTATCGCCACCGGCATCATACTTCAAATATCGAAATATAATAGAGTTAAGTTCTAATAATACTAATCATATGAAAATAGTTTTTACGGGAGGAGGGACAGGATGGCACTTTTATCCGATTATCGCTGTTGCTCAAAAAGTTAATCAAATAATAGACGCGGAAAAAATAATAAAAGCGAAGCTTTATTATTTTTCCGACAACCCTTATGACAAAGAGCTGCTTTTTGAGAATGGACTCTTATATGAAAAGGTGATTGCCGGCAAAATACGCACATATTTTTCTTTTAAAAATTTTCTGGATGTTCTAAAAACATTTTTGGGAATTTTTAATGCTCTTTTTAAAATGTTCTCAATCTACCCCGATGTCGTTTTTGGCAAAGGCGGATACGCATCCTTTCCCGCAATTTTTGCCGCTAGAATTTTGCATATTCCTGTTCTAATCCATGAATCAGATTCTGCCCCTGGCCGGGTAAACAAATGGGCCGGACATTTCGCCAAGAGAGTAGCTGTTTCTTTTATAGAGGCTGCGGATTACTTCCCCAAAAAGACAACTGCCTGGACAGGACAACCGATCAGGACTGAAATAGAGCACCCTGCCTCGCGCCAAGAGGCTGTAAAATATTTTAAACTGGAATCAAACATACCGATTATTCTGGTTTTAGGGGGTTCCCAAGGAGCGGAGTTGATCAATAACACGATTCTTGACGCTTTGCCCAGGCTAGTTGAAAATTACCAGATTATTCATCAGACGGGCGTCAGAAATTTTAAAAATGTTGTTGAACGGGTAGATGTGGTGCTAAACAAGAATGAAAAGAAGTTTAGATATATATCCGTTCCCTTTTTGAATCCTCTTCAAATGAAAATGGCGGCTGGCGCGGCAACTGTCGTAGTTTCCAGGGCCGGGTCAACTGTATTTGAAATATCATCTTGGGGAGTGCCGTCAATTCTAATCCCATTTATGGAATCAAATGCCGACCACGCCCGAAAAAATGCTTTTAACTATGCTCATAGCGGAGCCTGTAGCGTGGTGGAAGAAATGAATATGACAGCCAATATCTTAAGCTCCGAAATTGAAAGAATAACGAATGACAAAGAGATATGGGATGATATGGCGCAGGCAGCCAAAAATTTTTATAAACCTGAGGCTGCTTACAAAATCGCCCGTGAATTGGTGGATATATCCCTTGCGCACGAGAGGTAGTTGTGATATAATATAATATAATATAAGTAATTAATTGGTACCTTAATTTTTTCTTTTTGGGAGGGAAAGGATGGAAAAATGAAAACATTATTTTTTCCTTTTTTTGCTTGTAAAGAAGAAATAAGCGAAAAAGAAATAAATAAATTTTTTATTAATGTAATTTATATTGTTACATTAATGAGATTTTTGTGGGAATTATTAAGCCCATAAATAAGAAAAGCTCAACTTCTTTTATTTATGGGCTTTTCTTATTTTATATAAAAAATGTTAAAATACATATAGATGAAAAAGGGAGTTATTACAAGATTTGCGCCTAGTCCGACGGGATATTTGCATCTGGGAGCGTATCGCACAGCTATTTTTTCTTACCTTTATGCCAAAAAACATAATGGTGTTTTTGCCCTCCGTATAGAAGATACCGACAAAGAACGTTCTAAAAAAGAATATGAAGATAATATAATAGAAAACTTAAAATGGTTGGGACTTTCTTATGATAAATTTTACCGACAATCTGAGCAGGTAAATACCCATAAAGAGTATCTTAGAAAAATGATTAAAGAAGGAAACGCATATATTTCTAAAGAAAAAGCAAAAGACGGCAGTGGCATTATAAAAGAGATTGTTAGATTTAAAAATCCCAATATTAATGTTAGTTTTCAGGATGAAATAAAGGGTGAAGTTAGCATAAATACCAAAGATTTAGGCGATTTTGTAATTGCCAAGAATTTAGATGAGCCGTTATTCCATTTAGCGGTAGTAGTGGATGATTTTGAGGAAGGTATCACGCATATCATAAGAGGGGAAGATCATACCTCTAACACTCCTAGGCAGATATTGATCCAGCGAGCTATAGGCGCGCCCACTCCTATATACGCACATTTACCCTTAGTCTTGGGCCCGGACAAATTAAAACTTTCGAAACGCAGAGGGGCGCAGCCTATCAATTATTATAAAGAAATTGGGTTCCTGCCGGAGGCAATTTTAAACGGGGTGGCATTTATAGGGTGGAATCCGGGTACCAATCAAGAAATTTTTACTCACCATGAATTAGTAAAGACTTTTGATTTTTCCAAAGTGCAAAAAAGCCCGGCTATTTTTAATGAAGAAAAACTGGAGTGGTTTAACAAAGAGCATATCAAAAGACTTTCATCCGAAGAATTAAAAAATAATATTTTTAGATATCTGCCGGATGGTTTGAAGATAGAAAAAATTATTCCGATTATTTCAGAAAGAATCTCAAAATGGAGCGAAGTAAAAGATATGGTGGGAAGGGGAGAGTTGGATTTCTTTTTCCAAAGACCGATATTGGATAAAAGCAAATTAACCTACAAAAATACGCCAGCCGAAAAAATTTCTCAGAATCTGATTGAAGCTGCGAACGAATTGAATAAGTTGGCGGAAAAAGATTTTACCAGTGAAAATATAAAAAATATCTTAATAAAATTAGCCAATAAATCGGAGAATAGGGGAGAGCTATTGCATCCGGTTCGTTATGCGCTTTCAGGACTTGATCAGTCTCCTGATCCGTTTGTTATCGCTGAAATTTTAGGCAAAAATGAAACTTTATCACGACTACAAAAGGCAGTTTAGAGTATTTTTATTTTTCTTGGGAATTCTGGCGGTGATCCCAGTTGTTTTTTCCAGCGCCCAAACTGTCCAAGAGCTAAATGATAAAATAAGCCAAAAAAACACCGATATAAACAGGCTGGAAGAAGAAATAAAAAAATATCAGGCGGAAATTAACAGTCTGGGAAAACAAAAAGATTCCCTGAACAATTCCTTAAAACAGCTTGATTTGACCAAAAAAAAACTGGTTGCCGATATTTCCGTAACTGAAAATAAAATTGACAAGACGAATTTAAAAATAAAAGAATTAAGCTTCAATATAAATGATAAAGAAAGCGTAATTTCAAACAATATAAAAGCAATCTCTTTGGATATCAGAAATATTGATGAACTTGAACAGAACAGTACTCTGGCCATAATGCTGTCCAAAGATAATTTTACGGCGGTTTGGAATGACATAAACAGTATGACGGTTATCAGCGATAAAATAAGAGAAGCGACCATAGAGCTGAAAAACATCAAAGTAGGCTTGGAAGATACCAGAAGAGAAACCACCGATGCCAAGAATGAGCTTGTCGCTCTTAAATCTGAATTAGCGGACCAGAAAAAAATAGTAGATCAAAACACAGCGGAAAAAAATAAGCTTCTGAAACAGACAAAAAACAGCGAATCCAGCTATCAAAAATTACTGAAAGACAGGCTGGCAAAAAAGGAGGCTTTTGAAAAAGAGCTGGAAGAATACGAATCACAACTAAAATTTGTTCTGGATCCGTCATTACTTCCCGGAAAAGGGATTTTATCTTGGCCGCTTAATGATGTTTATGTAACCCAATTATTCGGCGTAACAAAAGATTCTAAGCGCTTATACGCCTCAGGCTCGCACAGTGGAGTTGACTTTAGGGCTTCGGTGGGCACCCCTGTCAAGGCGGTTGCAGATGGAGTGGTTTTAGGGGTCGGAGACACGGATAAAACTTGCCCTTACGCTTCTTTTGGCAAATTTATATTCATTCAACATTATAACGGGTTGTCTACCGCCTACGGCCATCTTTCGCTTATAAAAGTCTCAACAGGCAATAAAGTAAGAAGGGGAGATATAATAGGATATTCCGGCAATACCGGGCACACCACAGGACCGCATTTGCATCTCACTGTTTATGCCGCTCAGGCCGCTAAAATGGAAACAAGGCCAAGCCAGGCATGCGAGGGGCGCTACTACACCATGCCGGTGGCTCCAACAAATGCCTATCTTGACCCAATGTATTACCTGCCTCCTTACAATAAAAGTTGAACTTATTGCAATTAACATTTTTTATTGCCACTTGTGATTCGCTTGTGCTAAAATTAACAGATGAACAATAATTTTAGAAAAAATAAAGAAGGAGGATTTTTGAAACTGATAATATTGATTATTGTCGTTTTTCTTTTAATGAGATATTTCCACATTACTATATCAGATATGATTAACTGGGTGAAAGAGTTCTTTAGCAGTATCCTTTAGTTTCCATTAAAATTGAAAATGACAAAACTTAGTGACAAAAATGGGATAAGTATTATTGGAATCTTGCTTTT
>CAYZGS010000019.1:0-6895 GCA_964478145.1 uncultured Candidatus Saccharibacteria bacterium
GGTCCTTGGTAGGATCTTCTATTATCAAATCAAATCCTACCACCGGGGCGTTCACAAGTTTGCCCGCTTTTTTAAAAATATCATGTATTTTAGGATGTACTTCCTGAAGCATTTCCTTGGTATAACTGCCGTACATTCTACCTGTTTTGGCTGAAAGATTGATTGTTACTCCGTTAGGAAGAATGCTTTTCAGAGCATAGCCTTCTCTTTTTATAAAGCTGATTAAGTCATCGTTTATTAAAATTTCTGAAAGTCGTTCAGGACGTGTATCATTTCTTTCTTCTATAAGCTCTCGGATAGTTTTTGAGTTGTGTCCTGTTACCTTAGGAAAATCAGCTTTAAAGAACCCTACCAATTCGTTATCTATAACCGTAGCTCTGCATATGCTCCCGCAGAGGTGTTCTTGCATTAGCATCCAGGGAGTAATCTGCCGAGCTAAAAAGAAGGCATTTTTTAATTCTTCCATAGTATTTATATTGGTGGTGGTGTGCCGTCCTCTTGATCCGTATTGGGGTTTAAGAATAATCGGTTTATTTAATTCCGTAAATGCATTTTTTGCCTTGCGCCAGGTGGAAATTTTTTTTGCCAGGGGGGCGGGTATCGTGTTTTTTCTTAATTTTTCAAAAAGTATGAATTTATCATCAAGCCATTTATATCCGCTCTGATGCAGCCATGGGGGAATGGGTAGGCTCTGAAAATAAAACATTTTTCCGTTAATTTTTGCTCGATAGAATTCTATGTGTTTTTTAAAAACCACCATTTGTTCCATTGAGATAGATCTTCTCTCTGCCTCTTTCCATATTATTTTAGAACGGCCAGTCAAAGCCTTTTCCGCATCGGAATTATATCGCAGGACGCCTAACAGATAAAATATGGTGTAAAGCGTCTTTTCAACAAAAGAGGCGATTTCTCGCCAGCCTTTCCTCTCGGTTAAATCAAAAAATTTGTCGCCCACTTTTCCCATGGTTCCTTCAATAAAATTGGAAACAAACAAGAAACGATGATTCATCACGCTAGTACCGCAGGCGCTGCAAGTATTTGTGGATATTTTTGACATATAAAAAAGAAAAAACCAAAAAGGAAGTTTAGGTTTCCATAAACTACCTCTTTGGCTTTTAAAAAATTTTAATGTCCTCCAGTCATGATATTTCAGAAAGCTATGCTAATAAATCCGACTGATTCATTATACCATTTAGGGTGAAAATACTGCAAACGGACAATCCACTACTATTCCAGACACACTAAAGTCATCTTGTGCTCTTTTGGTTCAAATAAAGTAATCTGAAAATTATAGTTTTTGCCGAGTTCCAGTTTTTCACGAAGTTTGGATTCCGATCCGAAAGTTGAATTGTGCACTAAGCCGGCCACTCCTTCTTTGATAGAAACCAAGGCTCCGTGTTTATTATATTTGATTATCACTCCTTTGATGATATCTCCCTTTTTTAGCTTTCCTTCAAACTCCGTCCAGGGATTTTCTTTCAGTGCCTTGATTGAAAGCGAAATTTTGCCCTCTTTTATTTCAATCACTTTGGCGTGAACCCTGTCTCCCACTTTGAACATTGTGCGCGGATCTTCCACTAGCCCCCAATCAAGCTCGGAAATATGCACCAATCCTTCTAAATCGTCCTCAAGTTTTAAAAACACTCCAAAATCAACCAATCCTGCGACAATGCAGTCCAGCTCATCACCGATATTATATTTGCTTAAAATCTCTTTTTTCTCCTCAGGATTGTTGTCTTTTTCGGAAAAAATTAGTTTTCCTTCTTTTTGGAGGGTAGAGATTATGATAACCGAAATTTTTTTACCGACCAACTTCTTTAATTCCTTTAGTATTTTGTCTTTATCTGAATCCAAAACGCGCGGATAATGTTCGCCTTTCAATTGAGAAGCAGGCAGAAAACCTTGAATGCCTTGCCATTCCAGAATTAGTCCGCCCTTATTTGCATCTTTCACTTCCAACTCAAGGACAGTTCTGGCTTTGATGGCTTTTTCGGCTTCGTTCCAGGTGAGGGCTTGTTTAGCCTCTTTCAGGGATAATTCAACGTAGCCGTCTTCATTTTCCGCGTCAACAATTTTCGCTTTAATAATGTCGCCTATATTTATTTTTTTAATGATATCTTTAGCGTTGATGAACTCGCGCCCGTAAATAATACCTGTTCCGAAAGGCGATAAATCAACAAAAACCGACGACTTCTCCACCAAAATTACAGAACCTTCTATTAGAGAATCTAATTCAGGTTTATGCATGCTTCGATCTACAATAGATTTCAAAACCAAATTTTCTCCGCTTATATCAGCTGGGCTGAGGGTGTTGCGGTTGGACTGCATATCTTTTATAGTTTCATCTTTCTTCATAATAAATAATTTTAACAAAAAATCCGCCTTGAAGCGGATGTAAGGCTTAGGTTCTAATTTGACTTACGTCTCTTTAGGGTTACCCCAAATCCTGCTTTTAATGTATTAAAATAATCTTACTATAATTATAAAAAAAAGCAACCACTTGGCGGTTTCACCGCCAAGTTACTAGATTTAGAATTTTTATTTAAAGAAGATGATTTTTGTTTTGTTTTTCTCTAATAATTTGATATAATACAAACAGTGATAATCACGTATTTCGGCGAACAATTTTTTAAAATTGGGCAGGGAGATATGATCATTGCCTTAAATCCTGTCAGTAAGAGCTCCAAATCCGGCATCTTGGCTCATTTTGGAGCGGATGTCGCGCTTGTGACTACTAACTATCCTTTATACAATGGGGTAGAACAGCTCTCGCATGGTGAACGTGTTCCCTTTGTCATCAGTGGCCCGGGAGATTACGAAGTGAAGGAGATTTTTGTCAAAGGAGTAATGTCTGACGCTTTGATTGATGATAAAAAATATATCAATACCATTTACTCGTTTTTGGTGGATGATATTAATGTTGCCTTTTTGGGTGCATTGTCAAATTCTGAAATTTCAAAAGAGGCGTACGAAACGATAAACAGCCCGGATCTCATTTTTGTTCCAATTGGCGGGAAAAATGTGTCTTCCAAAATTAGTCTGCTTGATGCGAAAGCAGCTGCAAAGTTTGCCTTGTTGTTCGAACCGAAAATGATTATACCGATGAGCTACGATGATGCATCTCTCAAGTCGTTTTTAAAGGAAGTAGGGGAAGAGAAAGCCGAGGTAGTGGATAAACTAACCCTGAAAAGAAAAAATTTAGAAGGCAAAGAAGGAGAGGTGGTCGTATTAAAACCCGTATGATAAGTTAGATTCCAGGTGCCAGGTTCTAAAAAACCATGGAAACTGACAACTAATTTTATGAGAAAAATAATTCATCATTTAAGAAAGCAACCGGAAGAAACCAGAAGACATATCTTGCATATTTTGATGATTATAGCCATTGCTGTTATGTTTATTCTTTGGATTTACAGTTTAGGGAAAAATTTGGCGAATCCCGATACCCAAATAAAAATAAAACAAGATTTACAGCCATTTTCCGTCTTAAAAGAAAATATAGTTGATGGATATAAAAGCACCTCAGATTTTTCTGCGACGGAATAATATTTAATTTATGGCGAAAAGATTTGAGAAAATAATAAAAGAAGAACGTGCGAACGGAATCATTCCGGTTGACGTAGTGGTGGAAATGAAAGAATCCTATTTGGCCTATTCTATGTCGGTTATTACCGCGCGGGCCTTGCCGGATGTCAGGGACGGGCTTAAACCAGTGCATCGCAGGATTTTATTTGCCATGAATGAAATGGGCCTTTCTTTTTCGTCTCGTTTTAGAAAATCTGCGGCGGTAGTTGGAGACGTTTTGGGAAAATATCATCCGCATGGAGATGTAGCGGTCTACGATTCAATGGTTGGCATGGCCCAGGAATTTTCCTATCGTTACCCTCTTATCTTGGGACAAGGGAATTTTGGCTCCATTGATGGAGACGGAGCTGCCGCTATGCGTTATACCGAAGCGAAAATGTCTAAAATTTCCAGCGAGCTTTTGCGCGATTTGGAAAAAGAAACGGTTGACTTTCGTTCAAACTATGATCAAACCCGCAAAGAACCGACTGTGCTTCCTTCCAGCATACCGGCTCTTTTATTAAACGGCACCCTTGGTATTGCCGTAGGTATGGCCACGAATATACCTCCCCATAATTTGGCTGAGGTGATTGATGCCGTCAATCATTTAATAGAAAACGAAGACAGCACCACTGAAGACCTGATGCAATTCGTCAAAGGACCTGATTTTCCGACTGGTGGTATAGCTTACAATTACAAAGATATGCTCCATGCATATTCTTCCGGAAGAGGAGGAGTCGTTTGCCGAGGCGAAGCGGAGATAGTGGAAAACAAAGGGGGAAATTTCCAGATAATCATAACCTCCATTCCTTTTCGGGTGAATAAATCAAATTTGATAATGTCCATAGCCGAGCTGGTGCAGGAGAAAAAGATTGAGGGCATCAAAGGACTGCGGGACGAGTCAACCAAAGATATCAGGATTGTCATTGATTTAAAAAACAACGCGCACCCGGAAAAGATTTTAAATTACATTTATAAAAATACTCAGCTTGAGTCAAATTTTAATTTCAATATTGTGGCTTTGGTGGACGGAGTTCCCCAAACTCTTTCCCTTAAGTCAATTCTTTCCCTATTTATTTCGCATCGGAAGGAAGTTGTAAAAAGGAGATCGGAATATGATTTGCGCAAAGCGCAGGAGCGGGAGCATATTTTGCTTGGTTTGAAAAAAGCGCTTGATAAGATAGACCAGGTTATCGCGGTGATCCGCAAATCTAAAGACGGACAGGCTGCCAAACTGAGCTTGATAAAAGAATTTAAATTTTCCGATTTGCAGGCGGCGGCCATTCTTGAAATAAAATTGGTGAAGCTGGCTTCACTTGAAAGAAAAGCGGTTGAAAATGAACTAGAAGAGAAGCAAAAATTTATTAAAGAAATGAAGGATCTTTTGGCAAGTCCTAAAAAAATACTGAACACCATTTCTTCAGAATTGAAAGAGATACGGGAAAAATATGCCGATGAGCGCAGGACGAAAATAATCAAAGGGGGAAATAAAGAAATTTCAGATGAAGACTTGATTCCGGACAAGGAAACGGTTCTTGTTTTTACCACCGGCGGATACGTAAAACGCACTGATCCTTCAGAATACCACTCCCAAAAACGGGGCGGAGTCGGGGTGGTTGATCTTGAGACCAAAGAAGAGGATTTTGTAACTATGCTGGTATCTGGGTCTACCCATAGCGATCTGCTTTTTTTCACCAATCTGGGAAAAGTTTTTCAGATGAAAATGTATGACATTCCGGAAGGCCGTCGCGCCACCCGCGGCAAATCCATTATGAATTTCTTGGCGCGTAATGGCAATGAGAAGGTCCCTTCAATTTTACCGATGCCGAAAGAATTAAAAAAATCTCCGATATCGCTTATGCTAATTACTAAAAATGGCACGGCCAAAAAAATGTCTGGAGAAGGATTTAGAGATGTTCGTCGTAGCGGAATAATTGCCATCAAGTTAGATAAAGGAGACCAGCTCGTTTCTGCCTTAATAGTAGAAAAAGGGGATGAAGTGATAATAGCCACTTCAAACGGACAGTCTATAAGATTTAAAGAGTCTGACATAAGAGAAATGGGCAGAACAGCCGGCGGTGTACGTGGTATAAAACTTGCATCCTCCAAAGGCGGACAAGAAGGCGACGAGGTTATAAGTGTGGATGTGATAAAAAAAGAAAACAAAAATGGGGCGTTTCTGACCATGAGTGCAAATGGTTTTGGTAAAGAAACTTCCCTAAAAGAATATAAAGTCCAGAAAAGGGGAGGTTCGGGCATCAAAACCGCTAAAATAACGCCAAAAACCGGCAAATTGATTGTGGCTAAAGTATTAACCGGCGAGGAGGAAGAATTGATTGCTATGTCCAAGAAAGGCCAAGTAATCAGAACAGCTTTGAAAGATATTTCCTCTTTAGGCAGACAAACTCAAGGAGTGACCATTATGCGCCTCCGCGCCGGAGACAGCATCGCTTCTCTCGTCTGCGCGTAGTATAATGTATTTATTATTATGTTCTTAATTAGGATTGTAAAAAATGAATAAAAAATATTGGATTTTGATTGTAGTCATTATTTTAATCATAGCAGGATTAGTTTGGTATTTCAACCAAAGTGTTTTTAGTGTGACAACTTCACCCGAAGCGCTTATTTCTTCGCCTGAGAAACCTGTCTCGTCTTTGCCTCAAGATGAAAATGAGTCTTGGAAAGAGTTCAGTAATGAGAGTGTAGGGATTTCTTTCAGCTATCCAATGGATTGGGGGATACCAAAGGTTTCTACGGAAGGAGATGTCTATTATTATGATGAGAATAACCAATTTAAAGTATCAAAAGGACAATTTTTTATTACTTTTCCTTCCAGTCATCCTTCCGTGTCAATTGAAGGTTTAAACGCAAGTTTTATTTCTGACGATCCTTATTCTTCTTGTGCGTGGTCTAATTTAGTTTTAAACAACAACAAAAAAAAATTACAATTCAAAACTACCCCCATCAATTACTCAGTTAATATTGGAGAAGGAGAAAACCGCTTTGGTTTATTTGGCGATGTAATACTCAATTCAAATATAAAATATCCTTCAATATGTGCCACTATTTATTTAGGTGAACCAGCGCATGGTTATACGTACGAGTCTAAAGATTTAAGCAGAGTAGTGTCTGAACAATTATCTTCTGGCCACAATTCAGAAGCTGGTTTTATTCGGGATAGTTATTATAAAGATTTATCAAGTGAATATTTAAAAGGACTGAACTCTGATATGAAGAAAAATATAGAAAACTTTGAAAAATTCGCCAACTCTCTAAAAGCAATTTAACTTTCAGAGGTAATATGTCAAAGAGACTCTTTGACATGTTTTGTATC
>CAYZGS010000019.1:6905-7575 GCA_964478145.1 uncultured Candidatus Saccharibacteria bacterium
ATTTGATGTTTCTTTTATAAAGTTATTTCTATTACCAAAAACCTCAATCAAAAAATCTTTATTAACTATTGATAGATTTCTGTCAGAGGCAAAATCATTATAACTGCTCCACTTATAATCTTCGGGGTGTTTTATCAGTCTGTCTTTTACTGGATTCATATGAATATAGGCAGATGTCCACATTAATTGAGGATTATCTTCAGCAATCACCGCTTTAAAACAATCCTGAAAAACATGCCCAACCCTTTTATATTTTTTGTTTATGTATTTAGAATAACTTGTACAAAGTTTTGATATTAATTTTGAAATCGGAATATCTGCAATTTGTTCAATTAATAAATGAAAATGGTTTGTCATCAAACAAAACGCATAAAGCTTAAAATCATTTTTATCGGTGTCAGTGATTCTAATTCTAGAGTAGGGCATAGCGATTAATTTTTCTTTATTTAATTCTTCTTCCGTAAAACCCAGACACAACCCAAGCCTAAAAACAAAAGCTTTATAATCTTGATCATCAAGAAATATTTTTTTTTTGTTATTGCCTCTATTGTAAATATGTACTATAGTCTCTGGCGTAAAATTTTTATAATCCCTATTTTTCATAAATTAATATTTAATATTATAGCATGTCAAAGAGTCTCTTTGAGATAAAGGTAGTGGATAAATTTGT
>CAYZGS010000020.1:0-7529 GCA_964478145.1 uncultured Candidatus Saccharibacteria bacterium
TGATCCTGGAGCCGATGATGAAAGTGGAAGTTGTCACTCCGGAGAAATTTATGGGAGACATAACAGGCAATCTTTCTTCTAAACGCGGATTGATAGAAGGAATGGAAGACAGAGGGATGAACAAAGTGCTTCAGGCAGTAGTACCCCTATCCGAGATGTTTGGATATATGACTGGACTCCGCTCTATGACTGAAGGTAGAGCTTCTTTCACCATGGAATTTTTGCGCTATGACATAGTTCCGCAGAATATAGCTGAAACTATTATTACGGCCAGGAGTTAAAATCATATTTTGCTCAAATTTTGCGGATATGATACGCTTTTTTTATGTCGCTTCAAAGATTCCCGGGTTTCGTTGATGTACACACTCACTTACGCGAACCGGGAGCCACTCACAAAGAAGATTTCTACACCGGTAGCCGGGCCGCCATCGCCGGCGGTTTTACTTTTATTATTGATATGCCGAACAATCCCCGGGCTACTATTTCCAAAGAACGATTGGAAGAAAAAATTTCTCTTTCAAATCAAAAGGCGCTTTGTGAAATTGGATTCCACTTTGGCACGAACGGCAAGAATATTGAAGAATTTACATACGCTATAGCATCGCCCAAAGTATTTGGTTTAAAGGTTTATTGCAATCACACCACTGGAGAGATGCTTATTGAGGATTCGGTATTGCTTGAGGAAGTTTTTTCCATGTGGCAATCTAATAAGCCCATATTGGTACATGCTGAAGGGGATAGATTAAATATAGCGCTCAAACTTGCTGAAAAGCACAAGAGACGCTTGCACGTTTGCCATATTTCGCAAGCTTCTGAAGTAGAGCTAGTGAGGCGAGCCAAATTGAGTGGAATGTCCATAACCGCTGGCGCGACTCCGCATCATTTATTTTTTTATGAAATTCTCAACCATGAGAAATTAGGAAATTATGGAATTGTAAAACCGCCGATTAAAACTAAAGAAGACGGAGAAGCGCTTTGGCAGGGAATGAAAGACGGCACAATTGATATAATAGAGACAGATCATGCCCCGCACACTAGAGAGGAAAAAGAAAAGGATCCGCCGGCATATGGTGTGCCAGGTTTAGAAACAGCTTTAGGACTTATGTTTAAGGCGGTGAAAGATGGGCGTATTCAGGAGAGTGATGTGGTAAAATTTTTGTATACTAATCCCAAAAAGATTTTCAATATTTCAGACCAGCCTGGCACTTATGTGGAGCTTGACTCTCAAAAAAAATATATTGTCGGCGCCAGTGGTTATGAAACCAAATGCGGTTGGTCTCCTTTTGAAGGCATGACTCTTTATGGCAAGCCGGAAACGGTTGTGTTTCGCGGTAAAAAAGTTTTAGAGCATGGTAAGATTGTCATTGAAAAATAAATTTGTATGAATACGCCATTTTATAACCCCCGAAAATCTTATGAAGAAAATTTCGCCGAAGGGCCCTTTGGCGCTTTTACCGATGGGGAAGTGGTAGAAAATACCGGAGAGCCGAAATATGATTTTTTAGGGCAAAAAGCCTACAGCCCGTTCGGCATTCCGGCAGGTCCATTGATAAACAGCAATTTTTGCCGGCCTGCTTTTGACAAAGGTTTTGATATTTGCGTTTACAAGACCGTCAGGTCCTCCTTTTTTCCGTGCCATCCGTTTCCAAACATCCTGCCCGTGAAAATCAAAGGTGATTTAACTTTAGAAAAAGCTCAGAGTAAATTAATGACAGGTAATAGATATTCCATGCCCATATCTATCACTAATTCCTTCGGGGTGCCTTCTAAAGAAGCGAGTATTTGGCAAGCAGACGTGAAAAAAGCCATATCTTACGCAAAAAAAGGCCAGATTTTGGTTTTGGGTTTTATGGGCACAATCAGAGAAAGTCAGACTGCGGAAGAATTTATAGCTGATTATGCTTTAGTGGCAAAACAGGCCAAGGAAACTGGGGTGAAAATTTTGGAAACAAACTTGTCTTGTCCGAACATCGGCAATGAAGGTCTTGTTTGTTATAATTTAGATATGACAGAAAAAATTTGCAGAGCAATCAGAAAAGAAATAGGCAACACCCCGCTGGTTTTTAAAGTCGGTTATTACAAAGATTATGAAGATGTGAAAAAATTGGCAGAAATTGCCGGCAAGTACGGACAAGCAATTTCCGCTATTAATACTATTTCCGCGGAAGTAGTGGGTAAAAACGGCAGTCAAGCTTTGCCCGGCAGGAACAGGCTTCGCTCCGGTATTTGCGGCGCTTCCATAAAATGGGCAGGGCTTGAAATGGCGGGAAAGTTAAAAAAAGCCAGAAGCGAAACAGGAACCGATTTTAAAATAATCGGAGTGGGAGGGGTTGTAAACCCTGAGGATTTTAAAGAATACATAGATGCCGGTGCGGATTTTGTAATGTCGGCTACCGGTGCGATGTGGAACCCATATCTGGCCAGAGAGATAAAAGAAACACTAATATAAAAATATGGAACAGGAAAACAAAGTAGTAAAAATTTTACTAAAAATAGGTGCAATAAAATTTTCTTTTGAAAACCCCATCACTTTTAAATCGGGGATTGTTTCCCCAATATATATGGATAACAGGAAATTGCCTTTTCATCCGGAAGAATGGAAAGAAGTTCTGGAAGAAATGAAAAATTTAATACAAGAAAATAATCTTGTTTTTGATATTATTGCCGGGGTTGAGGCGGGAGGAATTCCTCATAGTGCAGGGCTTGGGCTTTTGATTTCCAAACCGTCAGTATTTGTACGTAAAAAAGCAAAAGAACATGGAACCAAAAGTATGATTGAAGGAGGGGAAGTTAAAGGCAAAAAAGTTCTTTTAGTTGAAGACCTTGTCTCAACTGGTATAAGCAGTCTTGCCAGTGTTAAAGCTATAAGGGAAGAGGGAGGGGAGGTAAATAACTGTCTAGCTATAGCGAGTTACGGATTTGAAGAAGGAGAAGAAGCTTTTAAAAATGAAGATATAAATTTAATAAGTCTGGTTTCTTTTGCAGACATAATAAAAGAGGCGGAAAAAGGAAAATATTTAGATGAAGAAAAATTATCAGAACTTAAAAAATGGTTTTCTGATCCTAGAGCTTGGAAGAATTGAAATGAGTACAGTAGATAAATACAACGAACGGGCAAAAAAAGTAAATTCACTTCTATGCGTAGGGCTAGATGCCGATTTTGCCAAAATTCCGAAACATTTTTTAGATACGGAATTTCCGCAGTTTGAATTTAACAAGTGGATTATAGATCAGACCTATGAATATGTTTCCGCCTATAAACCGAATAGCGCTTTTTTTGAAGCAAAGGGGGAGCAGGGCATTCGGGAGCTGAAAATGACGGCAGATTATTTAATCAAAAATCATCCGGATATTGTTACTATTTTGGATGCCAAGAGAGGGGATATCGGCAATACTAATAACGGATATATTGAATTTATTTTTGATTGGCTTGGTTTTGACGCTGTGACCGTTCACCCGTATTTGGGGCAAGAGGCTGTGCAGCCATTTTTAGACAGAAAAGATAAAGCAGTGATTATTCTATGCAAAACTTCCAATCCCGGCTCACAGGATTTTCAAGATTTAAAAGTAAATGGGAAACCCTTATGGCAGATTATGGCGGAGAAAGTTTCTAAAGATTGGAATAAAAACAAAAATTGTATGCTGGTTGTCGGTGCCACTTATCCAGAGGAAATGAAAAAAATAAGGTCAATTACGGGCGATATGACATTCTTGGTGCCGGGCATAGGCGCCCAAGGAGGAGATTTAAAAAGCGTGCTTGCTTCCGGGCTAAATAGTAAAGGTTTTGGGCTTATTATAAGCTCTGCCCGCGCAATTATTTTTGCTGAGGACCCGAAAGAGGAAGCTAAAAAACTTCGGGATGAAATACGAAGATATAAAAATTAGCCCATAGATTTTTTAACAAAGTTTTGCTAAGATAAACGTATGGCTTTTGGTCAACTAGTTAACGATATAGAAATCCCTAAAAAACCTGAGAAATACAAGGCAATAGCAGAGTTGTCTCGTTTTGCTAGTGAAAATGGCAACCCTATAGTTATTAAAGATTTTGGCATGGGCGAAGAATTGGAGTTGCTTAAAAATAATAAAATTAAGAGCGGGGTATTGGAAGGATTGAATGAAGAAAAAATTGAAAAAGTTAAATATAGTTTAAAAATTTTTAAATCTTTTTTAAAAGCCATAGTTTTTACGGATATTTTTGATTTAGACCATCCCTCACGAACCTCTTGGGAGGAATCTTATGTGGAAAATGGGAAGCTTAGTCCGGAAGCAAAAAGATGGTATAAGTCTAATCGTTTAAATACTAATGAAGGTTGGAATGCGGTACTTAGTGAGATAACAGAACTAGAAGAAACAATTTTTAATCAAGACATAAAAAAGGAATTAGAAAATTTGAAAAACAAAATTCCCCGTGATTTTTTTGATAAATATGAAGTTCAGAATAAAGTAAAAGTTGAAACATATCATAGGTTATTAAAGGATAAAAAGGTAAAAGTTGTAGAAGAATTAAGTAAGATTGTGAAAGGGATGATTCTTTTGTTGGAAGAATAGTAAAAAAGAATAAATTATGGAAGTTCATAAATTTGGTGGCGGTATTTTGAATAGTGCTCCCGCCATAAAGCATCTGTCGGAAGTTTTAAAAAAAATAGAATGTGAAAAACCGGCTGTGATTGTGGTCTCGGCGCTGGGCAAGACAACCAATATGCTGGAAAAGCTGGCAGATGCTTATTTTAGCGGGAATACTGATAAATCAAGCGCCTTTGAAGAAATCAAGGATTACCATTGGCAGATTGTTGATGGTTTGTTCGCTGATAAGTCCGATGGAATTTTTGAAGCAGTGAATGATTTGTTTGTCGCCCTAGAAAGGGAAACAAATAACAAATCTGCATACCCTTATAACCAAACTTATGACCAGATAGTATGTTATGGCGAGTTATTATCAGCCCGGATTGTTTCCGCTTATCTGAAACATATGAAAATTGATAATAAATTGTGGGATGCGCGCGATTTTATAAAAACTAATGACACTTATCGAGAAGCGTTGGTGGATTGGACTGCCACAAAACAACTGCTGAACAAAAAATTTGAGAATGAATCGGAACCTGTTTTTCTTGTTACCCAGGGATTTATTGGAAAAAATAACGAAAATTTTTCCACTACTCTCGGTCGGGAAGGTTCGGACTATACTGCCGGGCTGATTGGCAATATTATGAATGTTTCCAAGGTGGTTTTATGGAAAGATGTTCCCGGGGTGATGGACAAGAATCCCCATATAGCCGGAGGCGAAAATGCCAAACTTATTTCCGAGATTTTTTACGAACAGTTTGAAAAACTGTTGCAAAAAAATGCCAAAGGGCTTGTGCACCCGAAGACCTTGAATGAAGTGAAACACAAAAAAATATCGCTTCAAATAAGGCCTTTTTGGGATCTTCAATCCCACGGAACAATGGTTGTTTGATGAAAAAGTTTAATCATTAATTTATCCACAGCGCTACCCTTAGTAGAATTAATCGAACTAATGTATAATAGCCGGTATTTATAAAGGATTTCCTAAAATTCAAGAAAAGTTCCGGTTTTACCCTAATTGAGCTTTTAGTAGTGGTAGCTATCATTAGTTTGCTTTCGTCTGTAGTGCTGGCCAGTTTGAATTCGGCCAGAGCGAGAGGAAGGGATGCTAGAAGGTTGGAGGATGCCCATCAATTTAAATTGATAATGCAACTTTATTATGATACACACGGAGATTATCCTGTTGGCAGTTATTATACTTCAGGTACTGGCGGTTATAGTTGGGCTACTTTTGAAAATTTGGTGGGACAAAAATTACCAACTGACCCGATTGGTGCAGCACCCGGTGCTAGTCCTATTGCTCCCTACTATGAATATTATAAATCTTGGGGAATTCAAACCAATCCCTTAAGAGCTGGCATGGTTAGCTGTTCTGGGAGAATAATTTTAAGGATGGTTGGAGGAATGGAATCACGACCTCAGACACAGGAGTGTGATGAACAGTATAATGGTCAAGGTTCAACTTTTTTAATAGAATAGAGAAAATATTAATAGGATTTCGCAATCAGATTTTGTTTGACTATTTTTCTTGTATCTGCTAGTATACAGGCAACTGCACTTTCGCAGTTTTTGTTTTGCGTTTTTATTATTAGTCCAGACACAAAGTCTGGATCCCGATCTGAAAGCGTCGGGATTTAATGAAGTTAGTGGTTAGGCCTTAGCAGCTGGTTCTTGTATGTTAAGTTCTAATTGTTAACTATAAAAAATATGGCAGAAGAATTTAAAAGAGACAAGCCGCATATAAATGTCGGCACTATTGGCCATGTGGATCATGGCAAGACCACTTTAACCGCGGCTATCCTGCACGTGCTCAATATGGCCGGCAAGCAGGTTAGGCTTCGCGGAGTTGACCAAATTGACAATGCTCCGGAAGAAAAAGCGCGTGGAATCACTATTAACATTTCTCACAATGAGTATGCCACGGACGCTCGCCACTATGCGCACATTGACGCTCCCGGGCATGCCGACTACATCAAAAACATGATTACCGGCGCCGCTCAAATGGATGGCGCTATCTTGGTAGTTGCCGCTACGGACGGAGCTATGCCTCAGACTCGCGAGCATGTGCTTTTGGCAAAACAAGTGGGTGTGCCGAAGATGATTGTTTTCTTGAATAAGTGCGATATGGTTGACGACAAGGATATGCTTGATTTAGTGGAAGAGGAAATACGTGAACTTCTAAATAAACAAGGTTTTGACGGCGCCAATGTTCCAATTATCAGAGGTTCTGCTCTGAAAGCGCTTGAAGCCAAAGATTTAAATGATGAATGGGTAAAGAAAATTCTTGAACTTGTCAACGCTCTTGACACTTACATTCCGATTCCAGTCAGAGATACTTCCAAACCTTTCCTAATGCCCGTTGAGGATATATTTTCAATTGAAGGCCGCGGTACGGTAGTGACCGGAAAGATTGAAAGAGGTGTGGTAAAAGTCGGTGAAGAGATAGAAATTGTCGGGATTAAGCCTACTCAAAAGTCAACAGTCACGGGGATTGAAATGTTCAATAAAAACCTTCAGGAGGGTATGGCCGGAGACAATGCCGGCGTGCTACTTCGCGGTCTTAAAAAAGAAGATATCACTCGCGGACAGGTTATCGCTAAGCCGGGCACTGTCACTCCTCACGATAATTTTACCTGCGAAATATATGTTTTGAAAAAGGAAGAAGGCGGACGGCATACCCCGTTTTTCAACGGTTATGAGCCTCAATTTTATATCCGCACGACAGATGTTACCGGCGAGGTGACGCTCAAGGAGGGTGTCGAAATGGTGATGCCGGGTGATACCGTCACATTCAAAGTGAAGTTGATTGCACCAGTTGCGCTTGAGGCACAGCAGCGTTTCGCCATCCGCGAGGGAGGCAAGACCGTCGGTGCCGGCGTGGTAACCAAGATCGTCGCCTAAACAAAAGTCAGTTGTTACTACGTCGAGCGAGGAACGGGAGAAAATGTACTCATTTTCTCAACGTC
>CAYZGS010000021.1:0-5831 GCA_964478145.1 uncultured Candidatus Saccharibacteria bacterium
TTTTTGCTTCTATTTTATTAAGAGTCACCCTTAAATCTCCGGAAAGGGCGACTCCTTTATTTAATTCTTCAACTATTTTTCCTGCTAATTCTTTCGGATTCGCTTTTAGTTTTTTGGCTAGAGACATAGCTATATTAGTGGAATAATCCCCCATATCTAAATCAGTAGGATGTTCAATAGAAATACTCTTAACTTCCCCGCCTGCATTAGCTATGCTAAAAGCATTGCGGGCAGGTATATCAAGAGTTTTGAGGGCCTCTTTTATTAAATTTTCTATCCTCTCTTGTATATACATATACGTGATGTTTTGGTAAAAAATTTCAAGAGTCGTGGGTTCCCTGTCTTTTTGACTCCGGGGGCGAAGGCTCAGAAATTTTTTACCAAAATATAAACTATTTTATTATTTTCTGCCTGTTGAACCAAAACCACCAGTGCCTCGGGCTGAGTCAGAAAGTTCTTTTACTTCTTCCAAATCTGCCAGAGCCACTGGAAAAATGACTAATTGAGCCACTTTATCCCCTACCTCTACAGTATAAGGCTCATGGGAAAGATTTATCAATAGAGTATTATATTCCCCCCTAAACCCGGCATCAAAAACTCCACCCATAGTATGTAATCCCGCTTTTGAAATACTTGATTTATCTTTTATAATTGCCGCATAACCCTCTGGAAATTCCAAAGCAAAACCATGATAAAAATAATGTCTCTCGCCAGGTAAAATAATCTTTTCTTCCATCGAATATAAATCCATTCCAACGTCTCCAGGATGATGATTTTTGGGCAATTTCGCATCTTCTTTCAATTTTTTAATTTTGATTTGCATTTTATTTCTTTCCTAGAACTTTTCTAATTTTTTCGTAAATCTTTTCGTGAACTGCTTCGCGGGACAAAATTTTTCCTCCGGGCGCGCAATCTATTTTTACGAAATTTTTCATTTCTTTTACTAGCTTCAGCGCGCTTTTACGGGAATTTATCAAAAAACTAACATCTTTTTCGTGCACATCTTTCTTCTTTTTCAAATAAGCCCTCTTCATTTTACTGCTGTCGCGATCTCTCAAAAACTTTAAAACAACTCCCGTAGGTAAATCCAAATACAGGGTTATATCGGGACGAGGTATATCAAAAATTTCATATTCCATAATATCAAGCCATCTCAAAAAATTATTTCTTTTCCTTGGGTCATTTATTTTCCCACCTTGATGTATTTGATTAGCTGAAACATAACGATTAGCAACGATTATGAATCCCTTCCCCAGCCATTTTTTTATCTTGTCTTTGGATTCCCATCTGTCCGCCGCATATAACACCGAGGCGATTTTCGGATGAACATTCAGAAACTTGTAATATTGTTCAGTCAAACAATGTCCTATAAACTTACCAAAAAAATTTTTATAATATTCTGGAAAATCAACCACTTTTACCGTTTTGCCTTCTTTTTTTAATCTCTTTACCAAAAGTTCTACTTGCGTAGCCTTCCCGCTTCCGTCTGTACCATCTACCACTATAAGTTTGCCTTTATATTTTTTCATAATTATATTTTTTAATTATACTCAAAAATCCACTTATTACCAAATGACACAAACTACGCACCTGCGTAAGTTGTATCATAATCCAATTGGGAGTATAATATACCATATGTCTATAGTAAAGGAAATTTTAAAAGAACTTTGGGATACAGAACTTAATCATAAAGGAATGCCCGTTAATATTTTTGGCATTCCCCGCTTTAAAAAATATTTACCAAGAAGTGTTAGAACTACAATTGATCGCTTAAAAAGAAAAGGCATATTGGAGAAAGAATTAGTTGGCATTGTCCTTTCAAGATATGGCAAAGAATACATCAGAAGAAAAATTGACTCTTTAAAACAATTCAATAAACCTGAAAACGTTTCCAAAGATAAAAATCTTCTTATAATGTTCGACATCCCTGTAGAAAAAAAGGCTGAGCGTGATTGGTTTCGTTGGCATTTAAAAAAATTTGATTATATTATGGTTCAACATAGTGTTTGGGTTGGTCCATCGCCATTACCAAAAGAATTTAAAGAATACCTTGAAGAAATAAAACTTGATAAGTGTATCAAAACATTTAAATTGGCTAAATCATACGTTAATACTTAATGACACATTTTCTGCACGTGCGAATTATGTATCACTTTTAATTTTAGGAACTATTCTGGGTCAAAATAATTTTGATCTGTTTTATGAGCTTTAATTATTTGTTCTACTGGTATAAAAAATAGTAATAAGCCAAATCATCACAATTACGGGTATTACATTTAAAATTATATTAAGTGTTTTCTTTGTCATAAATTATTTTTCTCCTAATTCTTTTAATGCCTCTGTTGCGTAAAATAAAATATTCGGCACAAGATTCATTTTTTCTAGCTCCTCCTTAGATACCCAACGAGATTCAGTCTTCTCTTTTTCATCTATTGAATCAAACACCTTATCTGTATCCGAAACAGCAAAATATACCAGGGTAATGTGTTCATGTGTATCATTTACTGGATGCTTACCAAGATACCTAGGCGGAATCAAGTCCACATAACCTGCATTCTTTACAGTACCATCACCAACACCTTTTTTCTCTCCCGTAATTCTTACATCTAATCCAACTTCTTCCTTCACTTCACGAAGGGCGGCCTGTATTGGGTCCTCATCAAGCTCAATATGTCCACCAACAGAAAGCCACCTTTTGTATTTTTCATGCATCCGTAAAAGTATTTTATTTTTATAAACAATAAATACCTTTACTGTCCAATCTATTTTTTCGTGTATATGTGACATTTATTTTTCGTAAAACTTTTCTAAAACTTCCCTGAAATATTTATCTAATGGTTCTAATTTTAAAATCTCATTTTTGGTTAACCATTTGTATTCCGTATGTTCTTCACTTAATTTTACTTCTCCATCCGCAAAGCCGGAATAAGTCAGGCGAACAATATGTTTATGAGGTCTCAAAATATCCTGAGCTGTTACCAACTCCGGCTCACCTGTAATCTCAAGCCCCGTCTCTTCCATAACTTCCCTTTTTATATTTTCTATTAAAGGAGTTCCTGGATTTATTCTTCCCCCAACCATCTCCCATTTCGCTCCAGCCTCTGGATATTTTTCAGCCGAGCGAAGCATTGCTAAATACTTCCCATCTTTATTCTTCAGAAAAATTCTCACCCCGACTTGCAGTTCCATAATTTATTTCCCTTTTAAAATTTTATCAACTTTTCTAGCGATTAAAATAAAATCTTTTTCTTTTTTGCCACGCGTCGTTTCTGCGGGAGTCCCCATACGTATGCCACTAGGGTCAAAAGGCGAACGGATCTCTCCGGGAATAGTGTTTTTGTTACAAATAATGCCCGCCTTCTCAAGTTTTGCTTCTGCTTCTTTCCCAGGAACGCCTTTTCCATTCATCCAAGTATCCATCAAAATAAGGTGGGAATCGGTCCCACCAGAAATAATTCTCCAGCCAAGTTTTTGCAATTCCTTGGCAAAGACCTTCGCGTTTTTCACGATTTGATTGGCATATTTCTTGAATGCCGGGGTGTTATCCTCTTTGAGCATCACAGCCACACCTGCTATCTGGCCCAAATGAGGACCACCTTGTAGGCCTGGAAATATCGCTTTGTCTATTTTTTTATTTATTTCTCGCGCATCTTTTTTAGCAAAAATCATAGCGCTGCGAGGACCCCTCAAAGTCTTATGTGTAGTGGTGGTAACGACATCTGCATATTGAAAAGGTGTGGGATACACCCCTCCGGCCACTAGCCCTGCAAAATGCGACATATCTACCATCAGATAAGCCCCACACTTATCCGCAATTTCACGACATTTCTTAAAATCAACAAAACGAGGATAAGCGGTGAAACCGGCAACAATTATGGATGGTTTTTCTCGTATAGCGTCTTCTTTCATTTTAGCATAATCAATCAGTTCAGTTTTTAAATCTAAACTTATTGGCAACTGTTCCCATATCTTGCCGGTAACTGAAACCTTTTGGCCGTGGGTGAGGTGCCCGCCGGAGGAAAGAGGTAAACCCATAATCTTGCTTCCTTGGGGAACAAGCGCTAGATATACAGCCAGGTTCGCAGGCGACCCGGAGAGTGGTTGGACATTTACATGCCATTTATCAGGTTTCAAATTAAAAAGTTTTAAAGCTCGTTCTTTGCAGAGGGTTTCTAATTTATCAACATTAATCTGACCTCCATAATATCTGGCATAAGGATACCCCTCAGCATATTTATTATCAAATATAGAGCCAAGGGCAGTCAAAACATCTTCGGAAACATAATTTTCCGACGGTATTAAGTTAATAACGCTTTTCTGCCTTTTCTCTTCCGCTTTTATTAATTTCTCTATTTATTTATCGCGCATATATTCATTTTAGCACATTTCACTATTATTGTTCCCAACAAATCGGTCCTAAAAACTTTTGCGCCAAAAGAAGAGAGAGTGCCCAGTGTTTCCTGATGCGGATGGCCGTATTTATTATCCTTGCCGTCTGAAATAAAAGCATATATTGGAGAAACAGCCTTCACAAATTCCGGAGAAGTAGAAGTGCGCGAGCCGTGATGCCCTACTTTTAAGACACTGCTTTTCAATTGCGCCACTGAATTTTCTTCAAGAATTATTTTTTCCGTTTTGGCGGTGGCATCCCCTGTAAGCATAATAGAAGTATTGCCATAAGAAAGCTTCGCCACGATTGACCCGTCATTTGTAGCCCAATATGACACATCTCTATCTGGGAATAAAACATCTATGACAGCCTCACCGCCGATATCAAGTCGCATCCCTTTCTTGGCTAAAATATCAGCAATATTATTTTTCTTCATTTCATCTTTCAAATTCTGGTAGATTTTGGAATCGTTAAAAGTGCCAGGCTCAAAAATCCTGCCTACTTTGTAGACTTTCAAAACATCCAAGAAACCGGCAATGTGGTCTTGGTCCGGATTAGTAATGATAAAAGCGTCAATGTGCCTGTCTAAAGGAGACATAAGGCGAGAAAGCTGACTTAAAATTTTTCTCGGCGGTCCGCCATCCACTAATATCTGGGTACCCGTTGGAGATTCTATAAAAAGCGCATCTCCCTGCCCGATATCCAACATGGCAAAAGTAAAACCTCGGTGGGAATCCCGCCAGTTGAGATAAAAAACAAAAATATTTATTATTAAAAGCAAAAGTGCAAAGAAAGACAGCCAGTACTTTTTACAGATTAAAAACATGTTATAATACTAGCATTATCAGTTAAAATAATTAAAGAATTATGAAAAAATTTGAAGAAATGAAATTTAATATAGGAGAACTAAAAGGTATTTCAACCAAAAATATAGAAGAACATCTGAAGCTCTATGCGGGGTATGTAAAAAATGCAAACGCTGTGATTGAAAAAATCAGTGAATTAGTCAGTGATTCGGAAAAAAATATTTACCTTCTCGGGGAACTTTTTAGGCGTTTCAGTTTTGAATATAATGGTATGCGAAATCACGAAATTTATTTTGATTCCCTCTCTGGAGAAGCAAAACCATTATCAGAAAATGGTAAACTTGGGCAAGCGCTGATTGAAACGTTCGGATCAGTCGAAATTTTTATTGCAGGATTTAAAAATATAGCCATGGCTCGCGGAATCGGTTGGGCTGTCCTTTGGTATGATAAAAAAGATAAAAGACTGCTTGTTTCTTGGGTGGATGAACAACACCTAGGCCAACTTCAAGATTGCACACCAATTATAGCCCTAGATATGTGGGAACATGCGTACATTTATGATTACTCATCATCAGAAAAGAAAAAATACATCGAAGCTTTTTTTGAAAATCTAAATTGGGAAGCAGCAGAGAAAA
>CAYZGS010000021.1:5841-7435 GCA_964478145.1 uncultured Candidatus Saccharibacteria bacterium
TTATAGTAAAATAATTAAAAACTCTTACTTGGCATACTTTTTATACTTTTTCCAAAAAGTTTATAAATAAAATAAACATAAATTAGGAGTGTAAAAATAAGCGGGAAATTTGGTATAGATAAGGCAGCAAATGGGAGACGAGAGAAAAAACTTATGATATTAAGTTCATAATGTAATAAAAGATATGAGATAAATCCAAATGGAACCGAAAGCATGTACCAAATAATTCCGGCAAACCCGGTCAAAAAACCCAAAATCATAGTAAATGGAATAAAGGGTAAAATCAAAGCGTTGGCCGGCAAAGCCACCAGGGAAAGATTCCCCATTTTATAAAGAATAAAAGGCAAAACAAAAATATAAGCTGCGCAGGTAACTGAAATAATATCCCTCAACTTGAAAAGAGGAGTAATCCATAGAAAATATTTTTCAATTCTGGGTGCAAAGAAAATTACGGCCACTGTTGCAATAAAAGAAAGTTGAAAAGAAACGTCAAAAGCTAAAACAAACGGATTAATTAGAATCATTATAACACCGGCAAGCACCAATGCCCGCGCAACACTATAATTTCTTCCTATAGCACGGGCAAATAAGGCAAGGGTCGCCATTATTCCCGCTCGCACCGCAGTAGAAGATCCGCCAGTCATCAAAACAAAAAGGAAAATAGTGAGTATTCCAGCCCCGATTCCAATATTTGTGGGAAAAGAAGCCCCGCCCGTAAGGCTATGGCCTAGGGAAAAAATTTTCATAATCCATTCAGCCACGATTGTTACGTTATATCCGGAAAGCGCCACAATATGAATTGTGCCTGTATCTATGAAACTTTGTCTTAAAGATTCATTAAAGGAAGACTTTTCTCCTAAAATAAGTCCGCCCATAAGCAATGATTCTGGCTCTCTAATAGCCAAATTCATTTTGTTTAAAAATTTTTCTTTAACAAAAAACAGTATATTTTTTATAAAATTTCCGTTTCCGTGTGAAATAATTTCTGTTTTTGGATAACTCATCACATAAAAAATTCCGTCCTTGCGCAAATAATTTACGTAATCAAATTTTTTTCCTTGGTCCGTTACAAAATTTTCCGGCTTTTCCAGTGTCCCTTCAAAATTTATTTGATCACCGTACTTAAAACTTTCATCAAGATTAATCGTTGCTAAAATTTTTGTTTTTTCCTTGGCGAGGAAAGGTCTTGCCTTTAGGGAGTCCAAGGCAAGACCTTGAGGAGCCAAAACTTCCACTATTAATTTCTGATTATTTTCTGCGATAGTCGGTTCATCCATAATTTCCCCAGAGAAAGAGACTTTTTGACCAACCTGCGATTCAAAAACGCCAGGCGCAGAAACATCAACCATATGAAATCTTAAGATACCAAAACAAAAAATTAAAATAAAAAATGCAGAAACAATTCCCCACTTATTTTTTGAGATCAAAGTAAAAAACAGAACAAATGCAAAAGCAATTATTCCAAATAAAATAACTAAATGAAAATTAACAAAGAAAAAAGAGCGCAACAGCACTCCTAGCACAAAACCAAAACAAGATGCGTAAAAAATTCTATCCTGCATTATAAAATCAAAAAATCATTTTAAAAGTTTTA
>CAYZGS010000022.1:0-7399 GCA_964478145.1 uncultured Candidatus Saccharibacteria bacterium
AGGATTGTTTAGAGATTAGTGTTTTTTTCTTGTCCTGCATAACCTTGGCGAAGCGGGAATTATTCTTCCAATAAATCCACCACGCTTTGCACTTCCTCAAAAGAAGTGATGCCGTTTATAATTTTTACTATGCCGTCCTGACGCATGGAAAGTATTCCTTGCGCCCGGGCCACTTTTTTAATCTCGCGCTCGCTCGGATTTTTGGGCATTATTTTTTCTATATTCTCATCCGTTTTAATCGCTTCAAAAACGCCTATGCGTCCGCTATATCCGATGGCGTTGCATTTTTCACAGCCGATGGGCGAGAAAAGCTTAATAGGTGCATCAGGGTTTATATTATAATTCGCCAGATTTTTACCTTCCTCTTTTATTCCATCCATCACCAGTTTCATAACTTCAGCTTCTTTTTTAGCAGGTGGTTTCTCAATTTTACAATAGGGACAAAGTCTGCGTACCAGACGTTGGGCAATAGACAAAGATAGGGCCGAGACCATAATTTTTGGATTTACCCCCAGATCAATGAGGCGCGGGATAACCCCAGCGGCGTTGTTGGTATGCAGGGTGGAAAAAACCATATGTCCCGTTAAAGCCGACTCTATGGCGGTCTTTGCCGTTTCTGCGTCGCGAATTTCTCCGACCATTATTACATCGGGATCCTGACGGAGAGCTGAACGCAAACCTTCTAAGAAAGTATAACCTTTCTCGGGGTTGGTTTGAGTTTGAGTTATGCCGCCCAGATGATATTCTATCGGATCTTCTATGGTGATGGTTTTTATTTCCGGAGTGTATATTTTTCTCAAAAATGCGTAGAGGGTGGTGGTTTTTCCACTTCCGGTCGGGCCGGTAACCAAGATCAAGCCGTTTGGCTTTGCTATTTCCTGTTCAATGACCGAAAAAAGATAAGGCTCTATGCCCATATCCTCCAGTTTTATCTGGATAGTTTTTGGATCAAGGATTCTCATAACAATTGACTCGCCGTAAGCGCCAGGAACAAGCGAAGTGCGGATGTTTATTTCTTCAACCCCTTCCATAATGCTAAAGCGCCCGTCTTGGGCTATTTTGGTGGTTAGTTTCATTCCAGACAGAAGCTTGATGCGCGAATTGAGCAGGTTGTAAATGTTGCTTTCAAAAAAAGATACGTCGTGAAGTACCCCGTCTAACCGGAGGCGCAGCCGGGCCCTGTCTTTTTCCGGTTCTATATGCACATCGGAGGCCTTAATGGCTATTGCTCCAGCCAGTATTACTTCAAGTACCCGGGAAACTTTGTGCGTCTGATTTCCTTTTATTTCGTCTTCCATCAACTTGCTCACATCTTTCATTGTTTTGATATCTTTGGCAATTTCTCTTAGGATATCTCCGGAAATATCCAGGCCCCCGATCTTTGAGCTTTCAGCCAGCGAGAGTTCTTTATATCTGTCCCAAACTTTTTCTAAGCTTGCCAGAGAAACCATATAAAAAACAGGAACCAGATTTTTTCTTTCTATTTGGTCTTTCAGTTTTGCTAGCAGATCATCTGAGGGAGATCTTACCGCCACAAAAATTTTCTTCCCGTAAATTCTGAAGGGAGCGATTTTCAATTCACGCGCGTCTCCCTCTGGTATCACCCTGAGCGCTTCGCTGTCCACCCCCAGATGGGACAGATTGATATATGGAAGCTTGTATTTAGATTCCGCCAGCATAGCCACCAATTGCTCCTCCTCCTCTTTTTTTAGGTCTTCCAGTTGCTTATTTTGTTTTTCTTCGTCAAAATCCGCCATTAGATATAAATTATAGCTTAAATGCTATAATTGGCAACGAGGGAGAAATAATTTGAATTTATTTAAATTATTCCAAACGAGAGAACCGGTTATATTGTATTCGTTATATATTTTACACAATGTCCAAAGATAACAGAAAATTAGTTTTGCTAGATGCTCACGCTATAATCCATCGCGCTTATCATGCTTTGCCTGAGTTTTTATCATCCTCCGGCGAGCCCACGGGAGCCCTATATGGACTCTCTAGTATGCTAATGAAGATAGTTACAGACCTAAAGCCAGACTATATTGTGGCTTGTTATGATCTGCCCCAGAAAACATTTCGGCATGAAGCCTATGAGAAGTACAAAGCAGGCAGGGCAAAAACCGACGACGCCTTAATTCTGCAATTGGAAAAATCCAGGCAAATTTTTGAGGCGTTTGATGTTCCTATTTATGACGCTCCCGGTTTTGAAGCGGACGATATACTTGGCACTATTGTGGAACAAACAAAATCCGCGCGAGACTTAGACATAATTATTGCTTCAGGCGATATGGATACTATGCAGTTGGTGAATGATAAAAAAGTGCAGGTTTATACTTTGAAAAAGGGAATTAACGACACTATTTTATATGATGAGAAGAAAGTAATTGACAGATTCGGATTTAAGCCGAAGTTTTTACCAGATTTTAAAGGCTTGCGAGGGGACCCGTCGGACAATATTATCGGCATAAAAGGCATTGGAGAAAAAATTGCCACTAACTTGGTTATAAACTTTGGAACCATAGAGGAAATTTACAAAAAATTAAAAAAAGACGAGGAAGCATTTATTAAAAGTGGTATTTCTCCAAGAGTATTAGAGCTTATGAGAAATAACGAAGAGGAGGCTTTGTTTTCAAAAACTTTGGCAAAAATTAGAAACGATGCTCCTATAAAATTTTCTCTACCAGAAAGAACTTTTTGGCAAAAGGCGGATTTAAAAAAGATTGAGAATGTTTTTGCCGTGTTTGAATTCAGAAGTTTATTCGCGCGATTAAAGGGATTTTTTGGAAATAATCAGAAATTGAATTTAGCAGAATTTGCTCGGGTCCTCGGGTCGCCCGCACAGAATTCTTTAGAAGAGCGGGCTCAACCAGACCAGCTCGCAAATTCTCTAAATTCAATTTCTGAAACGGAACTTCAAGAAACTTCTATCGCTTTATGGCTTCTGAACTCGGACATAACAAGTCCAACCTTAGATGACATTTTACTTTTTGGGAAAACAAGCTCTTTTGAAACAGCGCGGGAATACATTTTTAAGCAATTGAAAGAAAAAAAATTGGATAAAGTATACGAAGAAATAGAAAAGCCGATAATTTCAATAGTAAAAAAGATGCAGGATCATGGTATTCTGATAGACAAAAAATATTTTGAAAATTTATCAGTGGGATATCACCAAGAATTGGATAAATTAACGGCCAAAATATATAAAATGGCCGGTATGCAATTCAACATCAATTCACCCAAACAACTTAGCGAGGCAATTTTCAGCAAAATGGGAATAAAATCGGGTAAGAAAAAAAATGCCAGTGGATCTTTTTCCACCAAAGTTTCGGTTTTGGAAGAACTGGAAGAGGACAACCCGATTATAAAAGAAATATTATCTTATAGAGAATTGCAAAAGTTGCTTTCTACTTATATTGATGTAATTCCCAAAATGGCAGGAAAAGACAACCGCCTGCATGCCAAGTTTTTGCAAAATGGTACCACTACCGGCAGATTTTCTTCTCAAGATCCAAACTTGCAGAATTTGCCGATAAAAACAGAACTAGGCAAAAAAATAAGAGACGGATTTGTGGCAGACAAGGATTACAAGCTTTTGGCTTTTGACTATAGTCAGATTGAACTTCGAGTAGCGGCCATGCTTTCAGAAGATAGGAAAATGACTCAGATATTTCGCGAGGGCAAGGACATTCATGCTGGGGTAGCCTCATTTGTGTTCAATGTGCCTATGGAAAAAGTGGATAGGGAAATGCGCCGTCAAGCAAAGGTGATAAATTTTGGCATTATTTATGGTATGGGAGTCTCATCTTTGCGCAAGAGTTTAGGAGGCACTCGTCCTGAAGCGCAGAAATTTTACGATAACTATTTTAATCAATTTTCCGGCATACGGGACTATTTGGAAAAAGTAAAAATCTTCGCCATGAAATATTCCTATACGGAAACATTATTTGGCAGACGCAGATATTTTTCAAACATAAACTCCAGAATTCCATTTTTGAAGAACATGGTTTTGCGCACCGCCATCAATGCCCCTATTCAAGGCACGGCCACAGCCGATATAATAAAACTGGCCATAAGATATGCGGAAGAGGATTTAAGCGAAGCGAATTTACTGAATAAGGCACATCTGGTGCTTCAAATACACGACGAGTTGGTTTATGAAGTACAAAAAGACGAACTTTCAAAAGCTGAAAGAATAATAAAAAACGCTATGCAAACCGTGCTGGAAAGATCCTATTTGCATTATAAAACGGATATTCCCCTGACGGTTCATTCCAGATCGGGTGACAATTTAGGGGAGGTTAAGTAATGTGTTTTGTGATATAGTGAATATATGGGAAAAGACGAAAAAACCAAAAAGACTGAAAACGAAAATTATCTTAAAAACAAAGTGCATAAAGTATTAATGTATTCATATCTTTTTTTCTTCGTTTCATTTTTGGTCGGTCTTTCTTTAGATTTTGCATTTCCGCTGAAGATTTCCGAAAAGTTCAGCGCGCCGTTTTTAGGTGTTGTGTTTTTAGTATTGGGCACGTTTTTGATAATCTGGGCGCAGGTGTCTTCCCGCAAATTAAAAAAGGAAAAAGAAAATATAAGCAAAAAGGCTTTTTGTCACGGGCCATATTGCTTTACTTGCAGTCCGACACATTGGGGGCTTTTTCTCCTGACACTAGGTTTCGGGATTTCCACCAACGCCTTGTTTATTGTCGTTTTTACCCTTATTTCTTTTATCGTCAATAAATTTGTGTTTTTAAAAAGGGAAGAAAAAATTTTGGCGGAAAAATATGGGGCTCCCTATTTGGAATATAAAAAATCAGTAAAATTTTAGCCATGATACATCTTTTTAGTGGCGATGACGTAAAAAATAAGCGCAAAAACTACGAAGAATTTATGAAATCTTTATCTAAAGACATAGAAGTTTTTTTTGTCGGCAAGAATGATTTTAATCAGGTTCAAACAGAAAGTTTTTATTCCGGATCTGGGCTTTTTTTCGCAAAATGCGCGGTTGTTTTCACTAATATTTTTGAAAAGGAAGAAACCCGAAACTTTGTTTTGGAAAAACTAGAACTGATGAACAAGTCGGGCAACATTTTTATTTTTTTGGAAGGCAAATTAGACAAGGCGACGACAGACGCTTTTAAAAAAGCTCGAGCAGAACTAAATGTATTTGAACTGCCTAAAGCAAAAAAAGAAAAATATGATAATTTTTTATTAGCCAATGCTTTTGGTAGGAGAGATAAGCTTAATTTATGGATTCATTTCAGACGGGCCATAGAAAACGGAGTAGTAATGGAAGAGCTTGTGGGGGTGCTCTTTTGGAAAGCCAAAGAGATGCTTTTAAAAAAGAATTTTAATAAATTTTCCGAAACAGAACTTCAAAATCTTGCCGGCAGGCTTTCCTACCTTCTGCCAGAGGCGCGCAAAGAGGGCAAAGATGTCAAATCTGTCCTTGAACGATTTTTACTTGAAGCTTTTTAGAAATCTGTTAGTATGGCAATATCTGTCTTAAATAATATATCCGCCCGTAGCTCAGCTGGTAGAGCAGCTCCCTTTTAAGGAGAAGGTCCTCGGTTCGATCCCGAGCGGGCGGACAAATTAAAATTAAGGAGTATAGTCTGTTTATGTTATGGATAAAATTGTTGAATTAGAGAAACTGAAACAAGAAATAGCGGATGACAAAAGCTTGCCACTTCAGGAGTCTAACCTCGTTTTTGGAGAAGGCAATCCCGATTGCGACGTGCTTTTTATAGGAGAAGCGCCAGGTTTTAATGAAGATGTGGAGAAAAGGCCTTTTGTCGGACGAGCTGGACAGTTGCTCAGAGCTGGTATCCGTGAATTAGGTTGGCGGGAAGAAGATGTTTATATTACAAACATTGTCAAACGCCGACCACCGGAAAACCGCGATCCTGACCCGAAAGAAATTGAAAACTATAAGCCATATTTACAGAAGCAGATAGATATTATTTGTCCGAAAATTATTGTGCTCCTGGGCCGATTCTCTATGAATTACTTTTTACCCTTAGCCAAAATTACCAGAGACCAAGGGAAACTTTTCAGGATAGGAAAATATTTTATTTTGCCGATGCTCCACCCTGCCGCCGCCCTTCGAGGGAATGAGGCAATGAGGACATTTAAAGAGACTTTTTTAAAACTTCCTGCTGTTCTTCAGAAAGTCAACTCTGGTAGTTTTGAGGAAGTCAAACCAGGGCAAGTTCAAAAACAGCAAAAACCTGAAGATGTCCAAGCTAGGCTTTTTTAGTGGTCTGAAAATAATAATAGGGTGTATAAAAGAGTAAAATTATTGTTTTTTGAGCCAGTCAATCATTTTACTAAAAGTGCCGGGACCGGCTTCCCCGTCTGCTGTTATGCCTTCCGCCTTTTGGAAGTTTATTATATCCATTTTTGTGCCTGCTCCGTAATCATTATCCACTTTTTTAGAAGTGTTGTTGTATACATTCAAGAATGTTTGGACGGTTCCTACTCTGGTCCCGCGGGATTTCTCTTTCATTGAAACATTGTCGTTAATAAGCTTCTGCAAGTCGTTTATTAAACTCTGATATTTTGAAGGGGCAGTATTGTCGGGGATATTAGGTTCTTCTGGTGTTTCTTCTTGGGGAATACTTTCTTCCACTGAAGGCTGCAGGGTTTTTATTTCGTTTTTTAACTCTTCTACTTCTTGTTCCAGCTCTTTATTTTTTTGTTCCAGTTCTTCCTGTTTTTGTTTTTCAATATGCACGTTGGCGGGTTCAATGGTAGAAATGGCCCAATATCCGAGCAAAACGATCACCGCTAGTATAATTATTGAAAATAATATATATTTTATATTTTTCATTATGTCTATATTATAACACTAAGCAGCCGGTTTTCGCAAAAAAATGATAAGATATATCTATAACCGGATTGTTAAATAGCTTTTTCTTTTAACTTCTTAAGAATGTCATCAGAAAATATTTTAATTATTTATAATGTCAGAAGTGTAACAAATGTGGGAGCGATGTTTCGCACCGCTGACGCGGCGGGTATAAATAAAATTTATTTGACAGGATATACTCCAACGCCTCTTGATCGTTTCGGCAGGATCCGGAAAGATATGGCTAAATCCGCATTAGGAGCAGAGAATTTTGTGGCTTGGGAATATGAGAAAAATATATTGTCTCTTATTCGCAAATTAAAAAGCGAGGGGTATTTAATTATTAGTATTGAGCAAGACGAAAAATCTGTAAATTATAAAAAAGTGAAGCTAAAGAATAAAAATGCTTTTATTGTCGGTGCTGAGATTACTGGCATTCCCCAAAATGTCCTTAAAAAATGCGATATAATAGCTGAAATACCAATGAAAGGCAAAAAAGAATCCTTGAATGTTTCAGTAGCTTGTGGAATTGCTTTATTTAGAATTTTG
>CAYZGS010000023.1:0-7324 GCA_964478145.1 uncultured Candidatus Saccharibacteria bacterium
TATAAAACCCTAGAGGGAGAAAAAAGTAAAACAATTGGAGGAGATTTTCGTTCTATTCTCCCTCTTCTTGGGATTATTAGAGAAAAAAGAATTAATCCTAAACTACGCGAGGAGATAGTTTTTAGAAAATTTGAAATTTTTAGTATTTGCTATATCTCAGTTTCATTATCGGAAATGAAAATTTACGAGGATGAAAAATTTGATATAGAATTTTCAATTTCTGAAGGACCTATTATAATAGAGCTCTCCTTGAGCTTTAAAGAAAATACAAATATGGGTACCTTTATCGCAAGAATGAAAACAGAAGAATAATTTTTTTGTTTTTAAAAAGTCGGTTCAATAATAATGAATCGACTTTTCTCTTTTAATCTATTTTAGATTCCGGCAACACCAAGTCTCATAGTTTACTTGCCACATTGTTTGGTTTGCCGAAGAGGGGATAATGATGCAGGTCTATAAAAGGCAGACTGTTGCATTCTATTATTCCACAGTGCTGTTCTACAAACCATGGCTTTGTCATTTTGCAAAATGACAAAATGGAATAGAAAACTTTTTGAAAATTAAACTTAAATTGAATTTGCATCCTGATAAAGTTTTTATTAAAACAATTGTTTTGGGTGTGGATTTCTTAGGTTGGGTTCATTTCCCAAAACGTAGAGTATTAAGGACTGCAACAAAAAGGAGAATGCTGAAAAACCTAAAGAAGAACAAGAAATAAGAAACAAGGCAATCTTATCTGGGAATGCTTTCACATGGAGATGCGTATAAGCTAAAAAAGATTATTGACACCCTGCAGTAAAAACTATGAGGTTAAAGGGTTTGTTTATTTCCTCACACTGTATTTTCCCGAAACTATCCACTTGTAAGTCGTCATTTCGCGCGCGCCCATTGGTCCGCGGGCGTGTATTTTATCTGTTGAAATACCTATTTCCGAACCAAGCCCGAATACAGCTCCATCTGAGAATCTAGTGGAAGCGTTCACATAAACGACTGCGGCATCTACTTCTCTTAAAAATTTTACCGCTTTATTTTTATTCTCCGTCAAAATTGCCTCAGAATGCTTGGAAGAATATTTGTCTATAAACTTTATCGCTTCTTCTATGCTGGAAACTATTTTTACAGACATTTTTTGGCTTAAGAACTCTCGTCCGAAATCTGATTTTTTGGCTACTTTCAGAAGATTTTTCGGATAGGATTTTTTTAAAATTTTAAAGCTTTCAGTGTCGGCAAAAATCTCCACTTCCTTTTCTTTCAAGAGCTTTGCCATTTTAGGCAAAAACTCCTTGGCAATTTTTTTATTTATTAGCGCTGTATCCAAGGCATTACATACGCTTGGGCGTTGCGTCTTTGCGTTGAAAATTATTCTGGCGGATTGCGGAAGTTTTGCTTCATCGTCCACATATGTGTGGCAGACGCCGGCCCCGGTTTCAATCACCGGTATGGTGGCATTTTCTCTGACAAAGTTTATGAGTCCCGAGCTTCCGCGGGGAATTATGAGGTCTACCAGGCCATTAGCAGAGAGAATATCAGATACCGCGTTTTTTATTTTCGGGTCAATAAACTGAATTGCTTCGGAGTCTGCTCCAGAGGAGAGTAATGCTTTTTTTATAAGTTTATGCAACGCTATATAACTTTCTCTGCCATCTTTGCCACCTTTTAGTACCACGGCATTGCCTGACTTGATGCATATGCCAGCCACATCGGTCGTCACATTTGGTCTTGATTCATAAATGATGCCTATGACGCCGATGGGCACTTTTCTACGACAAATTTTTAGACCAAGCCTTTCTCTGCAATCAAATATCTCGCCGATTGGATCTTTGAGTTTTATCAAGCTTTCAATCTCTTTTGCCATCCCTTCTATACGCGTATCGTTTAGTAGAAGACGGTCGCGCATTAGATTGGTTTTGGAGATTTTCTTTAAGTCTTTTAAATTTGCTTTGATAATTTTTTTTTTGTTTTTACGCAATTCCTTGGCTAAATTTTTCAGAATCAAAATTCTTTTAGAATGTGGCAAAAGGCCAAACCCCACCGAAGCCTTCTTTGCTTTGTTTAGTTGTTCTAATATATTTTTATTTTGCATTGTTTAGTTGTTTAGCCCTTTTATACGCCGACTCCATAGCCTTCAATACCATCTTATCAAAATTCTTGCTTCTAAAAACTCTCAACGCCGCTTCTGTTGTGCCTCCTTTTGAAGCGATTTTTTTTATTAGCAGGGAATAGTCCATGTTTTTGCCGAGCAAGGAAGCAGATGAAAATGTTTTTTCTACCAACAGTCTGCTTTCTTTTTTTGATAATCCGAGCCCAATGGAAGCTTTTTGCATATAATCTGCCAAGAGGAAAAAATAAGCGGGACCGCTGCCGGAAATGGCCGTGACCTTATTGATGATGTCTTCATCTTTTACTTCAAAATTTTCCGTTATCTTGTCTATGAAGTTTTTAGCTTTTTTAGTCTCTGATTCGGACAGGCCCACTTTTTTCCAAACAGCAATGCCTGCTCCTACGGAAAGTCCTAGATTTGGCATCATTCTTATAATTTTTTTATGACTAGAAAAGTGAAGAATTTTTTTAATTGAATATCCTGCCACAATTGAAATCAATATCGTTTTTTTATTTAATCCAAGATCTCGCAACTGCTCCAATGCTTCTCTTGCATTTTGCGGTTTGACTGACAATATTATGAAATCAGATTTTTTAATGCCACTTGTATCCTTTTTATCTACATCAATAGTAAAAATTTTGATTGAAGAATCTCTTGAGAGTGTTTTTGCTATGGCTTTACCCATTATGCCGAAACCCACTATTGTAATATTTGTTGTCATAATATAATATTTTTCAAAAATCTGAATATAAACCTTTTCTGGCGGACAAAACGAAGCCAGTGCCCGCAGGCGAAAAGTTTTATATTCAGATTTTTGGCCTAAACCTTGTGCCAGGAAAATTCTTATTTAAAACCGAAACGATTATCCCTTTTTTATTTCCGTTACCTATAAATGTCTCTACTCCGCGGACGGTGGCGTATTTTGCCGCCTGAATTTTTGAAGGCATTCCTCCCAGACCCAGGTCGGACTTGGCTGGAGAGCACAGATTCTCAATTTCTAAATTTATATTAACCACTTTTTTTATCAGCTTGGCATTTTTATGATGGTCAGGATTACAGGTATGGAGTCCGTTTTGATTGGTTAAAATCAAAAGTTTTTTTGCTTTAAGTCCGACTGCGATTTTCGCTCCAAGGATGTCATTGTCTCCGATAGTCAGATCTTCTGTTTTCATAACGTCATTTTCGTTTATAATAGGCAAGACTTTATGGGAAAGCATTATTCCGACATTTGAAACGAAATTTTTGAAACGCTCTTTGTTATTTAAGTCATCGCTTAAAATCAGAATTTGACCAATAGGGATTTTGTATTTTTTTGCTTCGCGGATGTAGCTGTGAATCAAAAGAGGCTGTCCAATGGCGGCGGCGATTTTCTTCCTATGCGGATTGGTAAATGGAATTTCAGGTAGTCCCGCGCCGATAGCGCCGGAAGTCACCAGTACCACTTCCACTCCGCGCTTCAACAGCAGGGATATTTCCCTGACAAGATTCGCTATCTTTTTTTGGTCAAGGCCATTTTTGCCGGCAATAACCTGAGTCCCGACTTTGATGACTATTCGCATAAATTTATCTTATATTATAGGGTGTCTCTTCGCAAGCTTAATTTTTATTGAATGATTCAAAAAAATAGGATTTCTCCAAAACTTAATGCGCCACAGTGAAGGCGATTATTTTCTTCGCGCCGAATTGTTTCAGTGTTTTTCTGGCTTCACTCAAAGTGGCGCCGGTGGTGATCACGTCATCTATTAGAATTATATTTCTACTCTTTATCATTTCCGCATTTTTGACGGAGAATGAACCGGAGAGATTTTTCAATCTGTCTTTTCGCTCTTTGATGTTCGCTTGATGCTCCGTTTCTTTTATTTTTATCAAAATATTTTTTTCCAGCTTAAAATTTACATTATTGTCCAGCTCCATCAATTTTCTGCAGATTATTTCCGCTTGGTTATATCCGCGCTCTTTGTATCTTTTGGGCGAAAGGGGAACAGGCATCAAAATTGAATGGCGAAAATTTCGCATAACGCTTAATTCCGATAGCTCTTCCATAATTTTGCCGTGCATTATTTCCGCGAAAATAGCTCCCAGCCTTTTTTTATTCTTATACTTAAAAAACCATATGGCTTTTTTCACGGACGGATGGCGATAGTCGTATAGGGGAAATATCCAATCGGCACTTTCCCGCAAGGCCGGAGGGAAATTTGAGAGACACTTTGGGCATAAATCTAAACTCCCTTTCCCGCAGGAAATGCAATTCACAGGGAAAACTATATTTAAGATAGTATCTAAAAAATTCATCCCGTTGGAAATTTTAATATTCATAACTTTTTATATAATTATCCCCTTAGCAGAATTTCTAACGGGACGCGCATATGTTATAATTATAGGCACAAACTAGGAAAATGAACAATTCCGTCAAAAACTTTTTTTCAAGCTTGAATCTGTTCAATAAAAAAAGCGACAGCGCTGTTGGCATTGATATCGGTTCTTCAGCTATCAAAGTGGTTGAGATAAAAAAGAGGGGAGGAAAAGCGGTGCTTGAAACTTACGGAGCCATTACTCTTGGTTCTTATGCCGGCATTGACGCGGGGCGCGTTACCAATCTTCCGGTTGAAAGGATAGTTGAAGCGGTAAATGAAGTTTTGAAACAATCGGGAGTAACCACAAATTCCTCCGCCCTTTCCGTGCCAGTGCAGTCAAGCTTGATTTTTATGGTTGATCTTCCAGCTCAGGTGAAAGAAAGCGAGATGTCAACTATCATTCCAACAGAAGCTCGCAAATACATTCCCTTACCTATTACCGAAGTTTCCCTTGATTATTTTATTTTGCCTAAGAGAGAACTTTCTTTTGAGGAAGAAAATAATCCGGATGTGCCTACGGTTTCTTCAGACAAAACAGAAGTATTGGTGGTGGCCATTCAGAATGACGCCATTTCTAAATATCGTTCTATTGTTTCCCAATGCGGACTGGAAGCCGGATTTTTTGAAATTGAAATTTTTTCTTCCATTAGAGCGAATTTTGAACATGAAATTTCGCCGGTGCTTCTGATGGATTTCGGCGCTTCCCGTACCAAGCTTTCCATTGTGGAATTCGGTATGGTTAAAAGCCATCACACCGTCAATCGCGGAGGGGCTGATATCTCCGACTCTATTTCTAAGTCTTTGGACGTTTCATTTTCCAAAGCCGAAGAAATGAAAAAAGATTTCGGTCTATTTGAGAATCCTGCTGAAAAAAGCCTGGCTGATATCATCAAAACTCATATTGATTATATATTTTCAGAAACTAATGATATGTTGTTAAAATATGAAAAGAGGTACGACAGAACCGTCAGCAAGGTAATACTTTCCGGCGGGGGGTCCCTTTTAAAAGGATTGAAAGAAATGTCTTCAAATAATTTTAAAGCGGAAATAGAAACGGGGCATCCTTTTTCCAAAGTTGGTGCTCCAGAATTCTTGAATAAAGTGCTTTCAGCCACCGGTCCCGAGTTTGCCATTGCCTTGGGTTTAGCCTTGCGGAAATTGCAATAGGTGGGATAATGGTAAAGAGATATGGTATAATAAAGTATAGTTTTTATTAAGGATGGATTTTAATAAGATGGAGCAAAATTTCCAAACGTCATTTATACCCAAAAAACCGATGATTGAAAAGAGGTCTACCGGATCCCGGCCCGTCGGTTTTTTTACTGCCATCTCTTTTTTTGTTCTTTTGGCTGTAGTTTTGGGCTCCGGCGGCCTTTATTTTTACAATGGAATTATAACCAAAAATATAGGGCAGTTGCAGAATGATCTGGATTTGGCCAAGAATCGCTTTGAGCCCGCTAAAATAGTTCAGCTTCAAGTCTTGGACAAGCGTTTGATCGCATCAAATGAGATTTTATCCAAACACATAGCCATTTCTCCAATCTTTGAAGAACTTCAATTGCTTACTATGAAAACTATTCGTTATACCAAATTCAGTTATAATTTTGATACTGAAAGAGATAAAAAAGTAGCGGTTAAAATGTCCGGACAGGCCGTAGGCTATCGTTCCGTCGCCCTTCAATCCGATCTTTTTGCCAAGAACAAGTATTTTCTTGATCCCGTTTTTTCCAATCTTTCGCTGGACGAAAAAGGTAATGTTCTTTTTGACTTGGATTTTTCAGTTGACCTGAATTTTGTTAATTATAAGCGAACGCTTTTGACCGAAAGCGAAAACTCTCTAAATACGCCTGATGATAACGGAGAGATGGTAAATTAACCATGTTTAAATTTATTTTGCCAACCATTTCAATAGGAATCGCTGCTGCCGGATTTTTTATGTTCACTGATCCGCTTTATAAAAACATATCTGTGCAAAGAGAGCAGATAGCCTCTTGAAGCCGAACGAGATAAAATGACCCAAAAACATAACGCTTTCAGTCCGGATGATTTGACAAAACTACAGAGACTTTTACCTGATAATGTTGATAATATCCGCCTGATTCTTGAGATAGAGAAAATAGCCTCGCCTTACGGCATGGTGTTAAAGAACGTGAAATATAGCCCAACTGAAAAAGACGCTAAAAATACCGGTACTGCTGCTATTGCCACTACTACTGCCACTGCTGCGCCACAGGCAGGCAGCGGAATGGCGTTGGATAAAACCGCCTTGAGTTTTAAAAATTACGGGGTCTGGGATTTGGAATTTTCCACTCAAGGGAGCTATAGCAATTTTATTTATTTTATGAAAGACCTGGAAAGCAATCTTAGAATTACAGATATATCCTCAATTCAATTTTCTTCCGGAGAAAATACAGAACTTAAAGGAGTCAGCCCCTCTTCTTCTGAAGCTTATACCTACAATTTCAAAATCAGAACTTATTGGCTAAAAAATTAAAATGATTTCAAAAATAAAAAATATAATAATATTTGCAGTGATTGTGGTAGCCTTAATTCTGGTTTATGTTTTTTTTATCAAAAAATCCCCGGAAGAGGCCAATCTGATTTCTTCCTCCGTTAGTCCGCTCTGGAATGCAGTGTTGCCCGATCAGCAGCCTATTTCGGCCGAGAACTCTTCAGTTGCCAAAGATTTTCTTTCTGTTTTGTTGAATGTGAAAAGTGTAAAACTGGACGGCAGTATTTTTTCTGACCCGGCTTTTATGAACCTGAGCGATTCCAGTATTCTTCTGGTTCCCGATGGAAACGAAGGAAGGCCGAATCCGTTTGCTCCGATAGGTTCCGAAAATGCCACTGTTGCACCTCCTGCTCCTGC
>CAYZGS010000024.1:0-7260 GCA_964478145.1 uncultured Candidatus Saccharibacteria bacterium
CAGAAAAAATCTCTAATTTCTGCGTTAGGTTTTGCCTAACGTAATTCTTTCTCAAATATTTTAATGCTTCTATGGGCGCAGTAAGCTCCATCTGATTATTGGTGGCATGTTTTAATACCCCACCGATTTCCACAATTTTACTTCCAGAAATGATAACAGCTCCCCATCCAGCTTTTCCCGGATTTCCCCTTGCCGCTCCGTCCGTATAAATTATAATTTTATTTTTCATAAAGATTTACCAAATTTTTGCTTTTATCAAATCAGGAATAATCTGCTCTTCCGTAACTGTAATCATTGGATATCTTTTCGTCTTAAAATCTTCCTTAGAGAACCAAACAAAGCTCTCAATTTCTGCATCAGGTTTTACCCCCCCTCTATAGTTGCAAGATATACTCTGTTATTAGAAATTAAATTAGGGTTATAAAAATGATCACCAAAATATTCTTTAAAAAATTTTGAATTAATCAAATCAACTCCAAGTTCTTCTTTTAATTCTCTTCTTAAACAATCTTCACCAGATTCTCCCTCTTCAAGTTTGCCACCTGGGGTCCAAAGTTCTTTATATCCTTTACCTTTTAGCATTAAAATTTTTCCACCTTGAATTATAATTCCAGCAATTCTTGTTCTCGTTTCCATATTACAAGTATATCAAACCTTTTACATTTAAACAAAATTTTATACCTTAATGTTAACACTTTCTGCTATCACTGAGTTTGTTAACATTGTTTTTTTATATGATATAATCCATATTATGAGTTTGGTAGAAAAAATATTAAGAGAGCTTTGGAATACTTCGCTTTCATATAAAGGGGTAAGAGTTAATCTTTTTGGGATACCAAAATTTGAAAAACATTCCTACGGTTCAATGCGATCTACCCTTTCTAGACTACATAAAAAAGGTATTATAAATATAGGAGATAAGGGTTGGCATCTTACTCCTGCTGGTAAAAAATACATGAAAAGAAAAGAGAATTCATTGCAACAATTTGAATATAATTTCACAAAAGAAACACCTAAAAACCTAATAGTCATGTTTGATATACCTGAAACAAAAAAAGCAGAAAGAGAGTGGTTCCGTTGGCAATTAAAAAAATTCAACTATATGATGATACAAAAAAGCGTATGGGTCGGACCATCACCTTTACCAAAAGAATTTATGAATTACATCACGAAAATCAAATTAAAAGATTCAATAAAAACTTTCAAACTAGCTAAACATTACAATATTTCAAAGTAAACCAAAATTGTTAACATTTTCTGCGATAGCAGAGTTTGTCAACATTTAATAAATATCTTCTACCCTTAATCTTAATTCTTCTTTACCTCGGAATCTGGATAAATCAAAAGTGGCCAAAAGATTTACTTTAATATCAGTGGTCAAGGGAATTTGAAAAGAATCATTGTTTGAGAAAAAGGAAACTGCCTTAACTTTACCTTCACTCGCATCAGAAAAAGTTATTTCTAAATGTTCTCCCGACCCGTTTTTGCCGAACTTTTTTATGTTTTCCACTTTCACATTCTGAAAAAGGAAAACCGGTTTGGGATTGCCTAAGCCAAAAGGAGCAAGTTTTTCTATCTCCCGCCAATTTTTCATATTTACCATGCTTAAATCAGATTTGAGATCATAAATTACTCCCGCTTCCACCTTTTCACGCTTTACCTTTTCAAAAGAAACAGAAAGAGCCTCTTCTAAAAAGTGAATCTTTTCGCTATGAACTATAAACCCGCCGGCGTATTCATGTCCACCAAATTCCATAAAAAATTCACTGGTTTCGGTCATAAGTTCAATCAAGGACACCGACCCATCAGAGCGACATGAGCCTTTTATAAAATCATTTTCGTCTTTCCCCCAAACAAAAACTGGTTTTTTGCGCTCTTCCGATATTTTATTCGCCACAATTCCCAACACGCTTACACGCCATTCCGGATTACCTATCACAATAACTTCCTTCATCTCGCGTTTTTCAAACTTTTTATGCACTTCGCGCATAATACCGGCTACCATTGTTTTCCTGTCATCATTTATTCTTGAAAGATGATCGGCAATTGCACCCGCTTTTGTTTCATCATCTGTGGAAAGAAGCTCGTATGCCCTCATAGGATCATCCATGCGTGAAGCAGCATTGAGCCTTGGCGCCACCATAAAACCGATATCATCTTCTGTCAGATATTTTTGATCAATATTCATTTTAGCCAGAAGCTTTTGCAACCCAACCCGAGGAGATTTTCTCAAAACTTTCATCCCGAAATACGCCATAGCCCTATTCTCCCCTAATAATGGGACCAAGTCAGCCAGAGTAGCTATACCCGCCATATCCAACAACCATTTTTCCCAACCAGTGTTTATTTTATAAAATTCGCCATATTTTTTTATAAATCCTTGCGCTAGTTTGAATACCACTCCCGCGCCACACAGTATTTTTTCAGGATAATCACCTACCTTTGGGTTCAATACCGCGCAAGCTTGAGGCAATCCAGCTTGCGCGGGCAAGTGATGGTCTGTGATAATTACCTCCATACCATCCGCTTGCGCCTGAGCAATTTCGGAAATCGCCGTAATGCCAAGGTCCACGGTTATTAAAAGTTTTACTTCTTCTTCCGTAAATTTTTTTATAGCTCCCAAATTAAGTCCATAGCCTTCGGAGTTTCTCCTAGGGATATATACTTCATAATTTTTATATCCTATTTTTTCAAACAAATCCCGTAAAATAACCGCTCCAGGAATGCCATCGCAGTCATAATCGGCATAGATCACTATTTTTTCGTTATTTTTTATCGCTTCAAAAAGCTTCAGGCAGGCTTTCTCCATGTCCTTCATCAAAAACGGATCATAAAGGTCTCGTTCATAATCCGGATTCAAAAAAATCTCAGCGTCAGTGCTGGTTTTTATGCCTCTTTTTTCCAAGATTATTCTCAGTAATTCCGAATATCTTTGCATGAAGCAAATTCTAACACAATTTGATATAATGTCCTTATGCAAGATTGCATCTTTTGCAAAATCATTGAGGGAGAAATCCCTTCGGAAAAAGTATATGAAGACGATATCGCTCTTGCTTTTTTGGACATAAATCCAGTAAACACCGGACACACTTTAATTGTCCCGAAGAAGCATTTTGAAAACATATATGACCTGCCGGAAGAAATCTCAGCTCATATTATGAAAATCGCCAAAAAAATAAGCATCGCTTTGAAAAACCTTGGACTGGATGGGATAAATATAATTGTAAATAACGGCGCCGCCGCCGGGCAAATCGTTCCCCATTTTCACACTCATGTCATACCACGACTTAATGGAGACAATCTCCCGCCTTGGCCGGCTAGAAGGCCTAAAGAAAAAGAAATAAAAGAAACAGCCCAAAAAATCATCCAAGCGCTTTGATGCCCGGCAAAGTACCGTTGGCAAGGTATTCTAGCATCGCTCCGCCACCAGTAGAAACAAACAAACTGGGTTTTAGTTTATAAGTTTTAGATTCTAGTTTGGACTTTGAGATACAACTCGTTAAATCTCCGCCACCTAAAATTATTTCTTTATTTTTTTCTCGTAAGAGAATATTTATTATTTTTTCCGTGGCTCTTTCCCCGCTCTCTCCATATTTTCCTAATGGTCCATTCCAAAGAATAAGTTTTGATTTTTTAATTAATGGCGCTAAATTTTTCACCGACTCGTTTCCAATATCTAAGACAATTTCATCTTTTTCTACTTCATTTGCTTTTTTGTTTATCAATTTATTGCCCGATTTTACAACAACATCCTCTGGTAAAATTAGTTTTTTGTTTTTAAGAACAGTTTTCAAATTATAATTCGTATTATCAACTAATGATTTCCCTACTTCATATCCTTTGGCTTTAAAGAAATTATTAGCCAGGGCTCCGCCAATGAAAATATAATCCGCGGATTTCAAATATTTTTGAATTAAGGGCATTTTGGTAGAAAATTTGGCGCCACCTAGGATGAAAAGAAACGGGTGTCTGGGTTTTTTGAAAACCTTTGAAAGCTTTTTCGTTTCCTCTTCTAATTGGAAACCAGCATAACTGGGCAAAAGTTTCGGCAGCCCAACTATTGAAGCATGCGCTCGGTGAGAAACTGAAAAAGCGTCATTTACGTAAATATCGGCAATTTCTGAAAGTTTTTGGGCAAAATTTGAATCATTTTTTACTTCACCGGGAAATATCCTGATATTATCCAATAAAATTATGTTCTTTTTAATATATTTTTTAAGACAATCGGCTACCGGTTTCATACTTTCCGTTCCATCTTTGCCCAAATGGGAAATTAAAATCACTTCTGCACCTTTTTGCTGTAAAAACTTAATGGTAGGTAAAACTTTTTTAATTCTAAAATCATCCAAAACCTTGCCGTTTTTAATGGGCACATTGAAATCTGCCCGCACTAAAACTTTTTTGCCTTTTAAATTTTTTAGCTGTTCAATGCTTCGCATATTTTTACAATTTCGGAAAATTCTTTTGCGTTCAGGCTGGCGCGACCGGGAAGCAGTCCATCCATTCCGCCATTTTTTAAAAAATCTTCCGTATTCTTTTTATTCACGGAACCGCCATATATAACTCTTATATGGGCAGCCTCTGCGCCAAATCTGTCAGAAAGTATTTTGCGGATGAAAATAGCCATTTCATAAGCATCAGCGGAAGTGGCATCCTTGCGGTCAATAGTTGAAGAAATAGCCCAAATCGGCTCATAAGCGATAATTATTTTTGAAATTGAATTTTTAGAAATCCCCGTCAGGCATTCTTCCAGCTGTGTTTTGACTGAACTAAAATAAGCGTGGCTTTCGTCGCGAAAATTTTCTCCCACGCATAATATAGGTCTAAGCCCGGCTGCAAGCGATGCTTTAACTTTTCCATTTATTTCCTTATTGCTCTCGCCTCCGCCGATGCCAAGACTTTGGCGGACAGGCATAGCGCGCCTCTCCGAGTGACCGAGTATCACGTACCTGGCGCCGATATTATAAAGCATTTCGGCTGAAATTTCACCAGTGTAAGCACCTGCATCCCGCCCAAAAGCGTTCTGCGCGCCCAAAGTCACTTTTTTAGTCCGCCAGCCGGCGGATTTAAATTTTTCCAGATACAAAAACGGCGGACAAACAACTATTTCTGTCTTTTTGACACTAGAAACAAATTTTGCTATCTGAACTAACAATTTTTCCGCCTCTTTCAAAGAAAGCGGATTCATTTTCCAATTTCCGATAACTATTTTTCTTTTCGCCATATGGCAAATTATATCACAATGCGTTAAAATATAGACAATATATGAATTCCAACACTGGTCAAAAAGGTTTTACTCTGATTGAAGCATTGGTGGGCGCCGCTGTGTTTGTTTTAATTGCCTTGTCCGCCTATAAAGCTTTCGGTGCCCTGATGGATGCCGTATCAGCCTCGCGAGCGAAAGTAGCCGCCACTTCCGTGGCCAATGAAAAATTTGAAATCATGCGAAATTTGGCGTATGAAGATGTGGGCATACCGAATTCCGTGCCAACCGGCAAAATACCCAGAAATGAAAATATAGAAAGAGACGGTTATTCTTTTGAAACACTGACCAGCATCAGAAATATAGACGACCCGTTTGACGGCATGATTGGAGAAACGCCTTCTGACAGCTCTCCGGCCGATTACAAATTGGCAGATTTGGATATTACCTGTTCAAATTGTAAAATTTTTTCTCCGCTTAAGTTTGTCACTATGCTTGCTCCGCATTCGCTTGAAACTGCTTCCACTAACGGAGCTCTGTTTATAAGAACTTTTGATTCGGACGGCTTGCCCATCCAAGGAGCCTCGATTCATATTGAAAATACCCAGGCGAATCCGGACATTATAATAGACGAGACAACCGATAATGATGGATGGATAAAAATAATAGATGCTCCCCCAGGAACAAATGCTTATAATATTTCGGCCACAAAATCAGGATTCTCGGAAGATCAGACGTATTCTATCGGGGGAGTAGCGGGAGCAGATCCAGTTTTACCGGACGCGACCGTGGTTATCCAGCAAGTGACTCAGACCAGTCTCCTGATAGATAAAGTAAGTTCCTTGGCTGTTTCTACTATAGATTCCGCCTGTCTGGCTTTGCCTAATATTGGTTTTTCCCTGACTGGAACAAAAATTATCGGCGCCCCTTCTATTTTAAAATATGATACACATAATTTCATAACAAGCGGTTCCGGAAATACAACTATTCAAAGTCTGGAATGGGATACTTATAAAATAGCCCTCATTTCGGGGTCATATGATTTAGCCGGAACAAATCCTTTTTCTACTCTGGCCATCAATATCAGCCCGGACGAAAATAAAACTTTGGAGATGGTAGCAGTACCGCATCTGAATATGGCTCTTCTAGTATCGGTCAGAGACCCATCGGATTTGCCGATAGATGGAGCAATGGTGCAATTGCAAAAAGGCGAGTTTGATGAAACAAAAAGCACCAATTCCGGTTTATGTATAACCCCAGGGCAAGTATTTTGGAATGGCCTTGCTACCGGTGAATATACTCTAACGGTCTCCAAAGCGGGGTATCAAACATCTGTCAGCTCTATAGATATTTCAAACAGCTGGCAAAATCAAAATATAACCCTAATGCCTTAGACTATGAAAAAAACATCAGAAAACAAAAAAGGGTTCACGGTGGTGGAAACACTTTTCGGAATTTCTATTTTCGTTTTGGTAATATTGGCCTTAACTCTTTTTTCCAAAAACATCTGGGTCTATAACTCTTTTATATCAGCCGGACTAACCGATGCTGACATCGGAAGAGAAGCCGTAAAAACCATGACTGCCGAAATACGCACCGCTTCCGTTGCCGATACTGGCGCCTATGCCGTCAGTCTGGCTAATGCATCCTCCTTCACATTCTATTCCGATATAGACGATGATGGATTGAAGGAAAAAGTAAGATATTTTTTAAACGGTCCGATTTTGCAGAAAGGAGTAATGAAGCCTGCCGGCAGCCCGTTGACATACAACGGAGTCAGCGAAGTCATTTCCACTCTAGCATCTAATGTCACTAACACTTCCGTCTTCAGCTACTACGATAAAAATTACGCCGGCACTGAAACGCCGCTTTCCTCGCCTGTGGACATCCCTGCCGTGCGCTTGATAAAGATAACCATAACGGTAGACCAAGACACAAATCGCCCCCCATATCCGCTGGCATTTTCCACCCAAGTTTCTATCAGAAATTTAAAAGATAATTTGTGATGAATAAAAAAATATACAAAAACAAAACGGGGAAAAACAAAGGAATTATCC
>CAYZGS010000025.1:0-1519 GCA_964478145.1 uncultured Candidatus Saccharibacteria bacterium
AGTTCATATCAATTACATTAGAAAGACCATTTCCTATATAATTTGCGATACTAAATGAACCACTCATTGATCCACCTAGTGCAAAAATACTTCCATCCGTATCTACACTAAATACATTCGCCTCATCACTATCTCTGCCTACTAAAATGTTAGTAGAGCCATCATTGGTTGAACCCTTAATAGTTAATATTCCGATAGCAGGAGTTCCGTCCAGGTCCGTCGTCCCGATGCCGACGTTGCCGGAGTTTAATATCGTCATCGCTTCAGTAGCACCATTGTTTCCCACAAGAAAGTGCATATCAGCCCCAGTATCTCCTACTCCAGAGGTAGTTTGCAAAGTTAAATCTTGGGTGGTAGCCGAACCGCCTAGAACCAAAGGAGTGGTAATATTTGTTGTAAACGTTGGAGCCGTGCCAAAGACCGCCACTCCTGTACCCGTCTTATCGGTTAAGGCAGTCAGCAAATTGGAAGAAGAGAAAGAACCAAGCGAAGTAGCATTGCCGACAGAGGTAATAGCGCCCGTCAAGTTCGCATTAGTGATGACGGTGCCGGCAGAAATAGCAAAGGCGGAAGAAACTATCTGTTGGCGAGGGGACATCGTTTCAAAAACCTCATCGTCACCGGTGGTGCAGGATGCTCCGACCTTAGTTGCCACTTCCGCTTGCACGAACGCTTGGTCATCGGTAAAAGGCAAGTCTAGGGTGTCTCCGCCTGCGCCTCCGATTTGGGCATCAAAGACACCTTCCCGGGTAAGGATAGTCATAGTGGAAGGGGAGCCGGACGGCCAAATTTTTGAACCGGCGGAGACGGCGTCATAAATGGAAAATTTATAGCAGTAATCAGTGCCGGAAGGTCCGCCCAAAAGCGCGCCGCTTGAGTTCATCAATCGTCCTTGGAAATTTATTATTTTCGGCACTCCGGCAGTGGCGGAAGCATTTACTGGCGCTAAAAGTATCAAAATTAGAAAAAACACAAAACTTGAAAAAACTTTTTTTGAAACAACTTTTCTAACCGTCGCGTATTTTTCTGCTGAAAAATCGCTCATTCTCGGCTCGACAGCCTGCGAAAGTCGTTTAGAAAAGTGCTTCTGCAAAATGTTTTTTATTTTTGTAAAAAAAGTTTTCATCCCGTTAGAATTTTAATTCCTTAGATTCTTCTTTTGTTTCCGGTTTATCAATATCAGAAAATTTAGTATTTATTGCTTCCGCTTTTATTTCGCTGTAGTTTTTTTTGTTATAAAAATATAATGAAGCCGAAAGAAGCGCTAAACAAATGAATGTGTATATAAGACTCTTATTGAATTTTTTGAAATACAAAAAATATTTAATGATCCATTTTTTATTCCGGGTTTTTTGCTTGAAAATATATTTTTTGATTTCTTCTTCGGTGGTGAACCAGTTGCCTCCTAGTTTTTCGCCTTTAATATCTTTTTTGCGAATAAGCGCGCTCAAATAATCCTGATGATAACCGGAAATTTTTGATGCTTGATGCAATGAAATCACTTTTTCTAGATTTTCCA
>CAYZGS010000025.1:1619-7133 GCA_964478145.1 uncultured Candidatus Saccharibacteria bacterium
TGTACAAAGATATATAATAATATATCGGATAGGCAAGATACTTTTAAAGACATATCTCGGGTAAACGATATTTCCATATGCCTTATATATTATAGTATGCTGTGGATAATATATCTAATAGTTATCCACAGGGTAGTAGAGCAAAGCTCACTACCCTGCAGGCAGGTAGATTTAGGGGCTAATAGGAGGAGTGGGAGGAGGGAGATTTTGCTTTAATTCTTCCGCAGTCAGTTCCGTTTTTTCTTCCTCCAACAGCATTTTTCCCTTCATTAAGCGCATTTTTCTCCATGAATACCATGGAATGAAATAAATAATTACTCCGAGCAAAACAATAGGAACCAAAAGCCCCATCACGTTTAATACCACTACGGTATTTTTTACGATTTCGCTGTCACTTACTAAAAGCTGGACTGAGGGTCCGGGAAGTTCCGTATTTTTATTAGAATCTATTAAAAAAGGCGTGGCGCTGTATACTCCTGCCACTAAATCCGAACCGCTGACATAACGGAAAATTCCCCTATCGTTATTTTTTACTATTACCTCGTCCAGTTCTTCTTTTTTACTGCGCAAAAGGGCGATCAGTTTTTCTCCAATGGATTTGACGGAAAGGTTTCGGAAAATTATTTTGGTCAAAGCCAGAGGTTCGCCCTCGCCTCTCAGGTATAGCACTTCTTTTGCTCCTATGGTAGGGAAGTATTTGGTAATAACCGGCAAAGTCATCGGTTTGGCGGTTGACGCGTTAAACTGGCCGCTAAAATATCCCGGCGCGGAGATAATATTAAATTTGGAAGACCTCAAACCGGCAAGCACATTAGTGCCGAGTCCGTCGTTGGCCAAGATTGACCCTTGGTTGAAACCCAAAGACATTAAACCGGCCTTTTTTGCCTCAAAAGTAATTTGAAAAACAATCCCATTTTTTGCTTGAAAACCCGGATTTAAGATAACTCCTTCAAACAAGATTCTGTTGGAAATCAACTTTGGCTCTTGAGTCCATAAGTTAATGATGCTTTTCTCCTTGCTGAAAGAGACGACTCGCGCTAAGTTTGCCGGGAAAAACACAATGCCGGAAACTGCATTGATAGATTGCTCAGGGGAGCTTACTTCCACCCGGATAGTTATTCTTTCGCCTTCTTGCACTTGGGAAGATGGCACGCTGAAAAATAAGTTTGCCGGTTGGGCATAAACGGGTTTCGGATTTAGAAGACAGAAAACAGGAAATAGAAAAACCAGGATATATGGGACAGAGAACAAAAAAATTGTAAGGGGAAAACGCCTCATAATTTATATTTTAGCAATTTACGCCCCAAAACACCACAAATAATGACGATGATAACCGCCAAAAAAATAAGGACAGGCGAGCTTGCCGAAGCGGGCGGATTCTCTTTTGGGGCGTTTTCTTGCCTTTCTGCGCCTATTGTTTTGCCATTTGGATTTTCTTTTATCATCACTTCAGCTTGAAGAGTGTTATGGCCGAGCGGCGTGCCTTGGCCGTCGTTTTGCAGAATTTTTGAATCAACAAAAGAAAAATTCGCTTTGCCCGTATTTTTGGCTGTAAAAAATAAATGTACAAGCGGAATCGGACTTAGCTCATTTGACCTTGATTCGCCTTTTTTATTGGCGTCGTATAAACCAAGCACTCCTCCTGGGACAATGCCGCTTAAATATATTTTTCCTTCTTTTTCTTCCGGCGGGTTGATCCAAAGTTTTACTACGGCGTTGTCGTCGGAGTAACCGGTAAAAGAAAGTAAATTTTGGTCGTAGTCTATGATGAACTCTATGCCATTTATTAAAACTCCTTCCGTGTCCGCTTTTACAACCACATCCAAGTTTTCTCCCGTGTTTACGGTTGGCTCTGTTTCAAATGAAATGTTGGAGGCGAAAGAACTTCCAGCAAAAAAAATCAAGCCAGAAAGGAAAATTATTGAAATAAATAAAAGTTTTTTCATTTTTTCATTTAACCGGTCCAATAAAACGCCAGGATTGAAAAGTCCGTCAAATCAACCGTTTTGTCTTTATTGGTGTCTACGCATGAAGGGGGATTGGCTTTTTTATACCAGAAGGCCAGTATCGAAAAGTCTACTAAATTTATAAAATTGTCCGCATTGCAATCGCCGGGGATGTTCAGAGATGTATCCAAGCTTGAGATATTTGTTTCACCGATAATGAAATTGAGCAAAATACTCTTGCGATTATCATCCGCGTATTTTAAATGGGCGGAATATTCCCCCTTTGGAAAACCCATCAAAGGAAGGATGATCTTGTAGCGTCCGCTGTTGTTGGAAATTAAGCTGAAAACAACAGATTTTTTATTTTTATCTTCCACTGTTGCCAGAAGCTCTTTTTCCGGCAGGGCATAGCCGGCAAGAGTGAGATAATCACCTTCCCGGATTTCCACTTTATCCGAAGCGATAGTTGGAGGAAAGCGAATGCCGGATAGATGAGTAAGGTAACCGACATGAACAGCTATCGGGTAATTTATAAGGATAGATCTATTGCCCGCCGGATCTCTGGCAAACAAGCTGTAAAGAATAGTGCTGTCATATTCTTCAAGAAGAGTGGCGCTAAAAAGTCCGCCAGCATCCGCTTTGACTGTAGCCGTGTTTTCTCCATTTTTTAGAACATTGACCGTGGCATCGGGATACGCTTCACCCGAAAAACGGACACTCGTCTTTGGAATGTTTACCCCACCGCCTCCGCTGGGATTCGCGGCAGTCCCTTCCACATTGGCGCTGATAGTGACATTTTCAGTGGAAGTCAAAGTAAGAGCGAAAGCGGAGTTGGGAGCCAGTAAATAAAATATAGAGAGCAGAAGAATCAGAAGGCAGAAGATGAAAGAAAAAAAATAAGGCGCCGAAGAGAAAATATGGAAAACAAAAAATATCTTTTTTCGCATACCCGATAACTATATCCTATTTTCTATCTTCTATCCACTTGTTGAGCCCTATCAATGATGAATTTATTATAGCGCCCGATGATTTTTTTCCCGCCCCATATCACCAAAAAGCCGACGATTATTATCACTAGCACCAACTGCCAAGGAAAGACAAAAAAGAATGCGGTCTTTTTCACGTTTTGATTTTGCAGACCATAATTGACGTTCAATTTTGCGGAATAAAGTCCTACTGCAAAGTTTTTCCATTGATAAACAAAGTCGCTCCAGAATTTTGAAAAAAATGCGGTTGGTTCCTCATAATCTTTGGGCCGTTCATATTTTATCCAGTCAGCCGTTATTTTTCTGGTGCTTGCCGGAAGGACATTGCCGTCTCCGGGGTTAGCGTCAAGGCGCTCCGTAGGCAGAAAAACCGTGTTCCGTATGGTGATTTTTCCTTTCGGTTTAATACGATCGCCTCCGTCGTTTTTGAATCGGTATTCAAAGGATACAGGAAGGGTACTATACCAGAACTTTTTGCCTGTGGTGTTGAAGTTAAGCAGACCCGCGTCTTCTTTCACATCCCCTTTTACGGACAAGAGCACCAGTACTCCTGTCTTGGCTCCGACAGATACGCCCGGCGAATCACCGGAGGAAATGCCCCAAAAGATAACAGCGAAGTGTCCTCCGGGGTCCGCATCCTTTGGAATGGTGATGGTAAATGGGACTACCCTTTGCTGTTTAGGCAAGATTACCACAGAACTTTCTTCTGTCTTTATCCATGTGCCCAATCCTTCTTTTGGCGTGACAAAGGCCGGATCTCCGTTTTCTCCTTGTGCTTCAAAATTAGTATAAGAGACGGAATAAGTCTCAATATTATCAGTTTCGTTGATAAGCGAAATTTCTTCATTCAAAGTATCGCCGGGGTTGCCGCTGATCTCAAAACGAGTAGGGGTAACGGTGAGAGCATACGCGCTTGGAGAGTAAAAACATATACCTAACACCGCTGTTGCGAGAAGTATAAAAAATACTTTGAAATTTGAAAAATTATTCGCCATCAAATGTTCAGGTTAAAAAGTAGCAGTTGCCACAAAAGTAAGGGTATCAGTGTAATCCGCATGGGCCACAGTGATACCACTAATTGCGGCGTTGACCGCTACCTGTGCTCGTCCATCGGAAAGCGGGGCGGTTGAACTGACAATGTTTTCTCCCGCGGTAGTAAGGCCTTGAATATCGTTTGTTTCCGAGTCCGCGGCGCATGTCCCAGTGTCATAAGGAGATGCTTTTGATAGTGTTCCTAAAGTCTGAGTCACCGAAATAACGCACAACCCGTAATTTTCCGTTCCGTCCGCTATTGCTCCATCAGCACTGCCGATATTGTCGGCCGGTACCGCGGTAGATACAAGACCGTTCGCGCCGTTGGTGTTTCTGACTGTTACCGTGGCGCCTCCGGTGGCATTGGTATTAAGATCCATCATAACGCGATTAACTGAATCCGTTGCTCCCGAAACTCGGGTATCTGTAGTGGTGATAGTGCCGAGAGCCACATTATATGGAGTGCCCGTGTTTTCGGTGCCAGCAGTGCCGACATCCAAATCAAAGGTGATTGATTGATTAACTGTAGCAGTTACACCAACTTGATCATCATCAATGATATCAACTGTGATAGTACCGGTATCTCCAAAGGCTCCGGCCACGGCAATGGTGTCATTATCATCAGCTGCTCCGTTTGCAATGGTACTCGTTGAACCTGTGCCACCAGTATTCGTGGCTGTACCCCAGACCAATCGCATACAATAGCCAGCAGTAAGGGTTTCGTCCGTATCAGGGGAGAGAGTAATGACTTGGCCAGTCACGTCTACGCCCCATTCTGTGGAGGACGGCGCCAAGGCCACAGTTTTATCGGTGTAGGTAGCCGAGGAACAAGTAGCGCTGTCTCCCAACTCAACATCAAAGTTTGCAGCAGCTTCCGCGGCTAGGACAAAGTCGGAACTGAAAGTAAAAGTGATAGTATCCGCTCCACCGGTTTGGATACCAGTCGGGGTGGCAAATTGAATGGTACCGTATTCATTAGCAATACTTGCCTTCAGTCGTCCCAGTGTCGCCTTTGCGCTGGTAATGGTAGCCGCAGTGGCAAAACTCGGAGCAACCAAAACCGACAGAAGAGCAATCATGGTAAAAGCGCTTAAAACTCTTGAGAACAATTTTTCCATTTTCATTTTTTGAGAATTATTATTAATAATTAAACAAACTATATAAAACATATTGTATCACAAAGATAGCAAACTTTAATTAAGTATGCGCTGTGGATAACTCAGGAACCAGGAAACTGGGTTAAATTATAGAGGCTAAACGAAATAGATAGTAATTTTAAAAAGTGCCGGTTGCTATGAACGTCAAAGTGTCGGTATAGTCGGCATGGGCCGGAGTTATTCCACTAATAGCGGCATTTACGGATATTTCAGCATGAGCGCCATAGACGGGAGCACCGGCTGAATTTAAAATATTTTCTCCAGTAGTGGTCAGGGCTTGCACGTCGTTTGTTTCGGAGTTGGTGGCACATGTCTCTGTGTTATAGGGAGAGGCTTTGGCAAAAGTACCGCTAGTTTCAGTCACCGAAATAACGCACAACCCGTAATTTTCCG
>CAYZGS010000026.1:0-7102 GCA_964478145.1 uncultured Candidatus Saccharibacteria bacterium
CCGAGGGATTTTGTTTTAGAGAAAGGGACGGAGGCGGTTTTGCCGGGTATTGCGCCGTATGTCGTCGGAATAGTGCAAACAATCATTTCCGACCCGCGAGATGCCTTCCAAAAAGCTCTGCTCGCTAGCCCGGTGAATATTCAGGAACTAAAATTCGTGGAGGTAGCCCGGTAAGTAGATTTTTAGATAGATTATATTCTACATATATTGTTTAGAAAGCGAATTATGAAATATATAATAAATAAGTCGAAAAATTAACAATCTAAAAACTCACTTCCGGGTGGAATTATAAAATATGCAAAGCGAAACAAAAAACTGTCAAAATTGCAAAAAAGACTTCATAATTGAGCCTGACGATTTTTCCTTTTATGAAAAAATAAAAGTTCCTCCGCCGACCTGGTGTCCAGAATGCAGGATGATCAGGAGAATGAACTATCGAAACGAACGATCGTTGTACAAACAAGATTGTGCCCTTTGTAAAAAATCTATGATTTCCATGTATGCCCCAGAATATAAATATACAGTGTATTGCAACGATTGTTTTTATTCTGATAAATGGAATCCGATAGATTATGGCAAAAATTATGATTTTTCTAAAAACTTTTTTGAACAATTGGGTGAACTTTTTAAAATAATTCCTCGCAGAACTTTGTATCAAGACTTTGCTGTAAATAGTGAATATACCAATCAGGCAGTTTATATAAAAAATTGCTATCTTTGTTTTGGTGGACACCATTATGAAGATAGTAGTTACTGTGCTCAAAATTTCTATTTAAAAAATTGTCTAGATGTTGATTTTTCTCACAAAAACGAACTTTGTTTTGAATCTGTCCATTTAGTAAATTGTTTTAAAGTTAGATTTGGATATTATTCAGAAAACTGTATGGATTCATGGCTTATCTACGGCTGTCGCAATTGCTCTGATTGTGTAAGCTGTACTAATTTAATAGGCAAAACTCATTGTATTTTTAATAAACAGTATTCAAAAGAAGAATACAAAAAGAAAGTTAAAGAGATGAATCTTTCTGATAGAGAAAGTTTAGAAATAATAAGAAAAGAATTCTGGAAAAATTCTCTAAATTTTCCAAGAAAATACGCAAATATAAAAAATATCTTAAATTCTACTGGGGATTATCTAGAACAAGTTAGAAATTGTAGGTATGTTTTCTCAATTACTGAAGGTGAAAATATAAATTACTCTTTTTATTCTTCAGGTGGCACAAAAGACAATTTTGATATTGACCATGTAGGAATAGGTTCTACCGAGAGTTATGAATTTCATAGTGGTTTTAGGAACAGTAGAATTTTATTTTCTAGTCGTGTTTATGATTCCCATGATGTTTCTTATTCGGATGATGTTTACAATAGTGAAAATATTTTTGCTTGCGCTGGACTTCGTAAAAAATCTTACTGTATTTTTAATAAACAATATACGAAGGAAGAATATGATGTTTTGACAGAAAAAATTAAAAAACATATGGATGAAATGCCGTATCTAGACAAGAAAGGAAGAGTTTTTAAATACGGAGAATTCTTTCCATTTGAAATCATACCTTTTGCATACAATGATTCAGTTGTTTATGAATATTTTCCATTGACTAAAGAAGAAATTTTAGAAAAAAGATACAGATATAAAGAACCTGAAACAAAAAACTATAAACCAACAATACTAGCACACCAATTACCACCTATTTTAAACGCAGATGAAAAAGTTTTACAAGAAATTATACAATGCGAACATATGGGTCATTGTAATCATAAATGCACTACGGCATTTCGCATAGTTCAGAATGAATTGAATATTTGTAAAATTTTAGAAGTACCATTGCCAAAACTTTGCCCAAATTGCAGACATATAGAGAGAATAGGAATATTAAATCCGCCCAGACTTTATGACAGGAAATGCATGAATAAGGGATGTGGAAATGAATTTGAAACTTCTTATGCACCAGACAGGCCGGAGATTATTTATTGTGAAAAATGCTATCAGCAGGAAGTATACTAAATTATAAAATTGATACAGATTCTGCACGTGCAGAAAGTGTGTCATTAAAATTAATAATGCAATTTAAAATTGAAAAAAAGTTAAAAAATAGTTTAGGGAGAGTTGGTGTACTTACGACGCCACATGGGGTAATTATGACCCCGGTGGGCACGAAAGCGACTGTAAAATCTTTGAATCCCGAACAAGTAAAGGAAGCAGGAGTACAGATGGTGTTGGGGAATACTTATCATTTGTATTTACAACCGGGAGACGAGATAGTGCGTGGCGCTGGCGGTATCGGCAAGTTCATGAATTGGCAAGGTCCTACGATGACAGATTCTGGAGGGTTTCAAGTTTTTTCACTAGGCGTTGCTTATGGGAAAGACCCTGAAGGAAAGCAAGCTTCCTACGGGGCAGGTATTTCTAAAGTAATGAAGACAACTGAAATAGAACAATCGATTTCAAAAAGGCCTGCCCCGTACCAAGCCAAAGGCTTTGGTTCGGGGTTTGATGATTCCGATGCGCCAAGATTAGCCAAAATTGGTCAAGATGGGGTTTCTTTTAAATCTCATTTAGATGGAAGTATTCATTATATTACTCCAGAAAAATCAATTCAGATTCAACATAATCTCGGAGCCGATATTATTTTTGCATTTGATGAGTGTACCAGTCCAACTGAAGATTTAAAATATCAAGAAGAAGCCCTAGAACGCACACATCGTTGGGCAGAGAGAAGTTTACGGGAGCATCAGAAATTGCTGCTTTTTAACACTGGAGAAAATTCCTCTTTTCTGGGGTCGCTGTCTCCGTCTGCTGACGGAGCGCTGCCTCTCGGCTCGTCAGCCTGCGAGACACCCCGCAACAGAACTTTTTTATCTTCGCCTGCTTTATTTGGAATAGTGCAAGGTGGACGTGATGAAAGATTGAGAAAATTATCGGCTAAAGTGATATCTGAAATGCGAATAGATGGAAAAAATCTTGCCCCGTACCAAGCCGAAGGCTTTGGTTCGGGGTTTGATGGTTTTGGTATTGGTGGCTCGTTTGCCAAAGAAGATATGTCTAGCGCAGTGAAGTGGGTGAATGAAATTTTACCGGAAGAGAAACCTCGTCATTTGCTTGGCATAGGGGAGCCGGAAGATCTATTTATGGGAATAGAAAATGGAGTAGACCTTTTTGATTGTGTTTTGCCAACGCGTCTTGGCAGAAACGGAACCATTTATACAAAAAATGGGAAAATAATAATTACCAATACAAAATACAGAAATGATTTTTCGCCGCTTGATGAAGAATGTGGATGCTATGCTTGTGGCGGGAAAAGACCCCTCCCTAACCCTCCCCAAAGGAGAGGGAAAGAAATGGGTTTTTATTCCCGTGCCTACATCGCGCATCTTTTTCACGGTAAAGAAATGTTGGCGGGTACTCTCGCCTCTATTCATAATTTATATTTTATTGTGCACTTAGTGGACGACATTCGTCAATCAATCTTAGATGATAAATTTTTTGAATTTAAAGATGAGTTTTTTAGGAAGTACTTAGGTCGTTAGGCAAGACCTAACGACAAGATCTAACGATAATAAAAAGTTATCCACAATTGCATTCTTAACTAATAACTATATAATTAAAACCTGTTTATCAATTATTAACAAATAGTGCCTTAATTATTTTAAAGATATGCCTAATCTTTTGCCCAAGAAAATATTTTTTACGAAAGGAGTTGGGATACACAAAGACTACCTTGCTTCGTTTGAGCTGGCTTTACGCGACGCTGGAATTGCGCCATTTAATCTTGTAACGGTATCTAGTATATTCCCGCCAAATTGCAAACGTGTTTCGCGAGAAGAGGGTCTAAAACATTTGGACCACGGATCGGTTGTACATTGTGTTATGGCGCGACAAGCGACAAATGAACCGAATCGTCTAATATCCGCATCGATTGGCTTAGCTTTACCCGCTAATTCTAGTCAATATGGTTATTTGTCTGAACATCATCCGTTCGGTGAAACTGAAAAGAAGACTGGCGAATACGCGGAAGATCTTGCGGCAACTATGCTAGCGACAACTCTCGGTATTGAGTTTGATTCGAACACCGCCTGGGACGAACGTGAACAACAGTACAAGGCCTCGGGGAAAATTATAAAAACTTCCAACTTTACTCAATCAGCTACGGGCAACAAAGATGGTCTCTGGACAACAGTTATTGCGGCGGGAGTTTTTATCATGCAATAATTTTTCTTTTTTTATTCTTTATGAAAATTTTTGGGAGAAAATTTTTTTTCCAATGGCTTTTGGTGACGGGATTTTTTTTATTTCTATTTTTTTTCGTGATAAATAAACAAAACACCCAAAACACTTTAATATCGGGTGTCCCAATAAAAAATAATCAGATAGATTCTTTACAAGAAAATAATTTGAATTTTAATAAAATTCAGTATGTGAAAATTGCCGGCAAAATTATAAAAGTTGAATTGGCGACGACTCCGGATTCATGGCAGAAGGGTCTTTCAGGCAGGGAAAAATTAAAAGAGGATGAGGGTATGCTTTTTGTTTTTAATCATACAGGACAATACTCTTTTTGGATGAAGGATATGAATTTCCCCATAGATATTATTTGGCTTGCTCCGTCTAGAAGCGGGGATGGAGAAAATTTGCGGGTGGTTGGTATCAAAAAAAATGCCTTGCCGACTTCATATCCGGAAACTTATATTCCCGATGTTGCCAGCAAGTATGTTTTGGAAGTTATTTCCGGATTTTCTGAAAAAAACAATTTAAAAGAAGGAGATGAGATGAAATTTTTACCTTAAAAAGGCTTTCTTTTTCAGTCTCAAAATAAGTGTCTATTTACAGTTGCTGTAAATCATTTCATGTTGCCTTTTTCCCTCCTTTTTTGTTGATTTTTGCTCGCCTAAATTATTTTTTGAGGTATAATGACTGAATGGAAAAAGATGCGGTCCTAAACAGAAAAGAATTAAACAAAATTAAGAACGTTAGAAATCGTGAAGGGGAGGTGATTCCTTTTGACTTTGGCAAGATTGTTGATGCCACCTTGAAGGCTTTCGTAGCAACGGCTGAGGGGGGAGAAAAGGAAGCAAAAGATGTCGCTAAGAAAGTTTTTCATAAATTAGTTCACCTAAAAACCGAAAATAAGGGCAAAAAATTTATCCCAACGGTGGAATTAGTGCAGGATCTGGTGGAATCCGAGCTGATGGATTTGGGTTATTATCTTACTGCCAAATCTTATATTTTATACAGGTCAAAAAGAGCGGAATTGAGGCGGGAAGTGGGTACTGTGTCTCCCGAAAGCAAAAAAGTTTTTGATGAATCCAGCTCTTACTTCGCCAGCTCTTACGAAGAATTTATTTTTTACAGAACATATTCCAAGTGGCAGGATAGTTTGGGCAGACGCGAGACATGGGTGGAGACCATAGACCGCTTCATGAATTATATGAAGAAAAATCTCGGCGATAAGATTTCCACCAAAGATTATTCCGAAGTGAGGGAGGCTATTTTAAAACAAGAGGTCTGTCCGTCCATGAGGTTGCTTTGGTCCGCTGGAGAGGCTTGCGACAAATCAAATGTCTGGGCGTACAATTGCTCTTATTTAGCTCCGTCCTCCTGGCAGGACCTGGGAGAAATAATGTACATATTAATGTGTGGAGCAGGTTTAGGTTTTTCCGTTGAATCCGAAACTGTGCAAAAATTTCCGCAGATAAAAAGACAGACCGGTAAACATTTGGCCACTCATGTAGTGGGTGATAGCAAAGAAGGCTGGGCGGATGCTTTCGTCTTGGCTTGCAAGACTTGGGCTGACGGTTATGATATAGATTTTGATTTTAGTCAGGTGCGTTCTGCCGGTTCCCGTTTGAAAGTTGCCGGCGGCCGCGCTTCTGGTCCACAGCCTTTGATTGATCTCATTAATTTTACTAAAAAGAAAATATTGGCGAGGCAGGGGAAGCGTCTGACAAATTTAGATCTGCACGATATCATATGCCAGATCGGTCTGATTGTGGTGGCTGGAGGTGTTCGCCGTAGCGCGCTCATCTCTCTTTCTGATATTGACGATGAGTCTATGCGCAAATCAAAACAGGGACAGTTTTGGATTGATAACGGACAGCGTTCAATGGCGAATAACTCGGCCGTATATGCCCAAAAGCCAGGAGCATCAGAATTTTTGAATGAATGGATAGAATTGATAAAATCAGGCACCGGAGAAAGGGGTATATTCAATAGGGGCGGGCTTATGACTCAGTTGCCGGCGCGCCGCATTGATAATTGGAAAAAAGCCGGAATTATAGACGACCAGAATGTGATTGTTGGATTGCCCGGTTCAAATCCTTGCGGAGAAATTACTCTTCGTTCCAAACAATTCTGCAATCTTACCTCTATTGTGGTTCGTCCAAACGATGCTGTGCAAGATTTAAAGAGAAAAGTTCGGCTCTCCACCATCCTGGGCGCCTATCAAGCCACCTTGACCCATTTTGGCTATTTATCAAAAGAATGGAAGGAAAACTGCGAAGATGAAGCTTTACTTGGCGTATCTATCACCGGGTATTATGATAACAAGACAATCAGGGCAAATGAAGTTTTATCAGAGCTTCGTGAGGAATCCATTAGAGTAAACAAAGAATATGCCAAAAAATTTGGCATAAACAGTTCCACCTGTATCACCACCATCAAGCCTCATGGCAATTCCGGACAGCTTCTTTACGTTGGTTCCGGTATGCACCCGTGGTATGCCAAATATTATATCAGACGCGTTCGTATTTCCACCAACGACCCGCTGTATCAGCTGATAAAAGATCAAGGTGTTCCTTTCAAAGCGGAAGTCGGATATTCCACCGCCAACGCTACTGTGGCCGTGGTTGAATTTCCAATCAAAGCGCCGGATAAAGCCGTTACCCGCGATCAGGTTTCCGCCATTGACCTGCTGAATGAATGGAAAAGATTGAAAGTCAATTATATTGAACACAATCCGTCCGTCACTATCTATGTAGGCAATGATGAATGGATAAAAGTAGCGAATTTTATTTATGAAAATTGGGATATAGTGGGCGGACTTTCTTTCTTGCCCAGATCGGAGCATGTCTACCAACTGGCGCCTTACGAAGAGATTTCAAAAGA
>CAYZGS010000027.1:0-6748 GCA_964478145.1 uncultured Candidatus Saccharibacteria bacterium
AAAATTTCCTTGGCCAGTCTGAGATGAGCATATGCTGAAAAATTTTCAACAAGGTGTTTCTCCTTTAAATTAACAGCCAGCGCATGTCCGAAACGAGCGAAATTTCTATGTAGAAAAAATAAAATTTTCATTTCATTGGGAGTTGTTTTGTTTTAAGCTCACTTTTCCGATAAATGATATATTTGAAGCAATACCAAGATTGGCCAACATTTTTTTATATCTTTTGTCAGTATTTTTAATAAATTTATCCAGTGTGTTTTTAGTTTTTGCGCTAGCCCCACTTCTTATTGGAAAAGAAGGTAAGGAAAGACCGGGGATGCAACTTTCCTGCGGAAAATCATTGATTATCCAGTTCATATGGTTGAGAAAATTGTAATCCTGAGAGAAATAAATATTTCCTTTTAGGCCGGTTTTCTGAGTTATTTTTTTAAAACTTTTGTCGGTAAAATACCATAAATGAGCCGAGTGAAAGTAAAAGTTATAATAATAAGGAAGATTATAAGCATGAATAAGTATATCATTTAAATTCGGTACTTCTAAGTAAATTATTCCACCCGGTTTCAAGTATTGGATAATAGTTGAAAGAAAATTATATGGATTTTTAATATGTTCAAGGGTTTGAAAAGCGCAAATAATATCGAAAGTTTTTTTCTCAAGGTTTGTTTTTTCTATTTCTTCGGTAAAAACAGCACAGTCGCATTTTTCAGAAGCAAATTTTGCCGATTCTAAATCGTAGTCAATCCCCACTATTTCTTTTATGTGTTTTTTTATTTGGTAAAGAAACATACCAGCAGAACATCCTATCTCTAGTAAACGAACATTCTTTTTTAAATGTTTTTTGATTAAATTCACTCTATTTTGTTGGAACAGCGAATATGTATCAAAAAGTTCTTGGGGGGTTGTTTTTTTATCAATTTTTGGCTTGAATTTTTCACGATACTCTTTGCTGTAAAATTTTTTTAATTCTTCCTCATTTTTTTCGTTGTCAAGCATGCCCAGTTCGCATTTGTCGCAATAATAAACATTGCGGTTTTCTCCGTTCCTAATTTTTGTGGCGATGATTTTATTTATTTTTTTATTACAAAGTAAACACGTCATAAAAATTTATATTAAACATGTTCAACTAATTCTATAACTATCCCGTCAGTGTCGTAACAAAAACAGACTTTGACTTTACTGTCCGGCGACAATGTTGGACTAGAAATAAATTCAATATTATTATCTTTAAGTTTGACATACACATCCTCCAAATTATCTACCGTTAAGGCAAAATGGGAAAGGCCTAAATCATTTATTTCTCTTTTGATTGGTTTACCCCTAGGATTATCATATTTGAGCAGTTCAATAATACCACCTTTTTCATCAACCAGTTTTACGGTTATTAAAGAAGATTTTTTTAAATTCAAAATATGATCAATAAAATTTCTATCTTCAAAACTTTCTGTTTTAATTTTAAATCCGAGAATATCTTTGTAAAATTTCAAAGACTTTTCTAAATTTTCAGTAACAATTCCAATGTGGCGTAAATTTATGGACATTTAATTTTGAGTTTTATTTTTTGATATTACTTCTTTGAAACATTCGTCTATAACATCAAGGCCTTCAACTAAGGCTTTATCTAGTATGGTTAATGGAGGGCCAATTTTTATTGACTCTCTTCCGGTGTGAACCAACAGAAGTCCTTTTTGCATCGCTTTTTCGCATATTTTTGTCGCTAGTATCGGATACGGTTCTCCGTTTTTGGGATTTTTTGTCAATATTGCAGCCACAAGTCCTTTGCCAAAAATATGGGATATGTGATTATTGTATTTATTTTTTAATTCATTTAATCTTTTATGCAAAATGATTCCTTTTCTGGCGGATTTCTTCACGAGATTTTTTGATTCAATTTCCTCAAGGTTGGCTAAGCCGGCTGCGCAGCCAAGAGGTTGGGCGGAGTGAGTGCTGCTCATAGAACCAAATTCCGGCGTGTCCAAAATTTCCTTTCTGCCTATTACGGCAGAAAGGGGAACACCGCCGCTTATTCCTTTGCCCAGACATAGAAGATCCGGTTCTATTCCATAATGTTGGTAGCAAAATAATTTTCCCGTTCTGCCAAATCCGGATTGTATTTCATCAAACATAATCAGTATGTTGTATTTTTGGGCGAATCTTGCCAATGCTTGAATATACTTCGGCGGATAGAGAATGGCGCCCCAGCCCTGGTATGATTCTATGGCGAAGCCGGCGATTTTACTAAAGTTTACTCCGACCTTCTGGAGAACAGAGATATCATTTTGAAAGTGTTCTTCCCAATTATAATTAATATCTTTGGCCAGCCACGGATAGGGAAAAGGAATATGAAAAACATTAGGGTCTTTGAATCCTATCCATTTCAACATTTGTTCGTTGCCTCTTAACATCTCAGCTCCCATTGTTCTGCCGTGCATGCTCCCTGTGAACGCTATTATTCCGATTTTATTTTTATCTGTTTTTTGGCCATACATTCTTATAAGTTTGACGGCGCATTCCGAGGCTTCCGTGCCTGAAGACATAAGGAAAGCTTTTTGGCAGAAGGAAGGGGTTATTTCTATCAGTTTTTTTAAAAATTTAGCTCTAACTTCACTTGGAAAGGTGTAAGTATGAATTAATGGTTTTTTTAGTTGGCCTTGCAGGGCTTTTATAATTTTTTTGTTGGAATGGCCGCTGTTGGCGACAAAAATCGTAGCGGTAAAATCTATCCACATATTTCCCGCTTTATCAAATACTTGGAAATCTATGGCTTTATCCCAGAGAATAGGAAGCTGTCCATGCATTGAGCGGGATTCGTATTTGCGCAGGGCTTTTAAAATTTTTTCCGTTCCTAGCGCCGGTATTGCCGTTTTTATTTTTCTGAACCTCGTGTTTATAAAAGGAACTTTTTTGGGTTTGAAAGAAAAATCAGAGTGAGCCATGTTGTTTTTTATTAAAAATTATTTTTTAAATACTGATAAATTTCCCAGTTATTTTTTTGCAGATTAAATTCAATAAATTTTAAATCTTCAAACTTGTCTAACTCTCCGGTATCCGGGCTTTTGTAAGCTAAAATTTTGGTACCGTGAAGTTTTTGGTTTTTTATAACAAATTTCGGAATAATAATATCAACATAACCATCGGGCTGATAAACAGGCGGGAAAGCTTGCCTCGGCAAATTCCAATATTCAGGCCGTTTGTCTTGCGGAAAGAGACCAGTAAAAAAATCTTTTTTTATTCCAAAAAGCTTATGTGGCGATTCTCTTATTTCATAACCAGACCTCAAGGAAGTAGCTTTTTTATTGCTAATTATTTTTTCTATTGCTTCATCTATGCGGCAAGGTTCTCGCAAAGGGGTGGTTGGTCTTAGGTGAACGATATAATCTGGAATCTCTTTTTTATTTTCTTGAAACCATCCAATGGAATGATTCATAAAATCAAAATCTGTGGAAAAATCAGTCGCAAATTCTTTCGGCCTTAAATACGGTATTTCCGCCCCGAATTTTTTTGAAATATCGGCGATTTCTTCGTTATCGGTGTCAACCATTACCCGGTTGATTTTTTTTGATAACTTTGCCGCCGCTATGGAATAGGCGATTAAAGGGAAACCTCCCAAGTTTATTATATTTTTTTTGGGAATGTTTTTAGAGCCGCCACGGGCTGGTATAATTGCGACTATCATATATCCTTTTTTTCTCCGATTATTATATATTGTGTTCTTATGATTCCCATATCCGGGTGTTCCTCGTTTTGTATGTAATAAGGCAATGACTTCGTATGACGGTCTGTTTCTAGCCGTACTCTAAATCCGTTTCTGGCGAATGTCGTAAATATTTCTTTAAATGAGAATTGCTTCACAACATAAGGTTCAGAGCCATTTTTCTGATGATATCCTTCTTCATGTTTCGTCCCAAGCATAGTTCTTATAATGGCGTGTTTCCTTGTCGTTGAAAGGATATTATCTAGCGCCAAAGGTCCGCAGTGTTCTATTGTTGCGGAAGATATTGAAATGTCGGCCGACCGAGGTAGCTCGGTATTTATATCTAATACCACAAATTTTCCACTAGGAAACAACCCCACTGCCTTTTCTATGTAAATTGGTTCTATGTCGTATCCGATGTAGTTGACTTTATTCTTGTTGTTAAGAGCTTTGTAAAACTGCCCGACATTGCAACCAATATCGTTTATTGTACCGACCGGATCGCCGAGTATGTCCAAAAATTGATTCACCCAATCAAAATCATTTTTAAGAGTTCTTTCAACACACAGGTCTAAATACTCCTTATTTTGCGATTTATGAAACATAGACTTTGTTTTGGCTTGGAATAATACCAAGAAATGATAGTGTTTTATATTTTTTAAAGTTTATCTTAAAAAAGAAAAGTTGCAAGGCAATATTGACAAATGGGTATAAGGTGAGGTATTGTTTTTAAAAATATAATTCTTTAACAATTTTATAAGGAGGATTTCTGGTGAAACAAAATTTGGCGGGATTAGCTAATGTTAATATTGAACTCACAAGCAGATGCAATAAAAGTTGCTGGATGTGCGGCAGAAGGAAAATTGAAGGAAGCGATAAGGCTATAAAATATGGCGATATGGATTTTAATCTCGTAAAGAAAATTGCCAAACAATTGCCAAGTAATATAAGCGTGCAATTTCATCGTGACGGAGAACCCTTATTGTATTCCAACTTTGGAAGAGCGATTAAGTTGTTTAACAATCAAATCACTAATGTTGTAACAAACGGGAAACTCTTATTAGAAAAGTTTGACGAAGTAGTCGGTAATCTTGATACAATGGCCATTTCAGTTTTTGAAGGAGACACGGAACAGGAAGAACAGCTTGAAATAATAAAAAAATTTTTGGCTCGGAAAAAAGATAAAAAGCCTTTTGTCAGCATTAAATTGGTTGGCAATGTTAATTCTGAAAAATATCAAAATCTTGGAACGCTTGTAATCAGGAGAGTTTTGCATAATCCAATGGGTAATTTTGAGTATCAAAAAAAGAACCCAACAATACCCGAGATTGGAATTTGTTTGGATTTTCTAAGACACATGTGCATTAACAGGGAGGGGAAAATTTCAATCTGTGTCAGATTTGATCCGGAGGGCATTGGAGTGATAGGGAACGCAAATAAAGAGTCATTGTTAGAAGCCTGGAACAGTTCAAAACGTTTAGGGTGGTTGGAATTGCACAAACAAGGCAAAAGGGGACAAATCCCTCCGTGTAAAAAATGTCAATATTGGGGTGTTCCGACTGGATAAAATATTTATTTTATTTTATTTTAATAAGGAGAAATTGAATGAATCCCGTAAGAATTGGTAATTTTTTTGTGGGCGATGGTTATCCATGTTTTATTGTTGCTGAAATTGGAATAAATCATAATGGCGAAGTTGAAACGGCCATGAGGTTGATAGATGCCGCGGTTTTTGCTGGTTGCAATGCCGTAAAATTCCAAAAAAGAACAGTGGATATTGTTTATAGTCAAGAAGAACTAAACAAACCAAGAGAAAATCCTTTTGGTATGACAAACGGCGACCTGAAAAGGGGATTGGAGTTTGGCCAAAAAGAGTATGAGGAAATAAATAAATACTGTAAAGAGAAAGGCATTCTTTGGTTTGCGTCATGCTGGGATGAATCAAGCGTTGATTTCATCAATAATTTTAATCCGCCATGCTATAAAATTGCCTCTGCCTCTTTAACTGATGACGGGTTGTTGCGATATCACAGAAAAACCGGCAAGCCTATTATTTTGTCTACCGGAATGAGCGATTTGCCGATGATAAACCACGCAGTTGAAGTGTTGGGGGGGGGTGAGCTTGTTATCGCGCATTGCACCAGCACTTACCCGTCTAAATCTGAGGAGTTGAACCTTCAATGCATTAAAACATTGAAGAGAAAGTTCAAAGGAGTGCCTATTGGGTATTCAGGACATGAAGCAGGGCTGGCTACCACCGTTGCCGCAACAGTTCTGGGCGCATGCATGGCGGAGAGACATATTACGCTTGACAGGTCTATGTGGGGCAGTGATCAGGCAGCCTCAGTTGAACCGCAGGGGATGAGAATTTTAGTTCAAAATATTAGGGAGATAGAAAAAGCAATAGGGGACGGAAAAATCAAAATATATGATTCAGAAATCCCTATAATGAAAAAGCTAAGGAGGAAGTAAAAGTAAAGATTGCCGCCATTCAATTTTGAATGGCGGCTTTTGTTTTTCTCCTGTGTCCGTTATGTCCATTAGAAATGTCCGTTAGAAGTTAGGTTGTAGGAGTTAGCTTTTTAGGAATTAGGAAAATTTCTAAGATTTTAGATTTGATTTTTTAGATTTTATTTTGAAAGTTATCCACACCCTTTTACTTGCGGGAATTTTTTTAATCGGGTGTATAATAAAAGAGTTGAAAGTCCACAAAGTTTATAAAGTCAAAAGTTATTATTAGAATTTATTTCGAATTTTTAATATTTATGCGTTCAAAAATTTTGTTGTTTTTATTTAGCGCGATGTTGGCTGTCGGCGCCGTTTTCGGTGTCGCCAATTTCGCTTCGGCCGCCGTTACCCAATCCGGCCCGCCGATATACGATATGTTCAAAGACACGGTTATCGGACCGGGGGCTTTCGTCAAATTGGCCAGATTTATGGTTCAAGGAGACGGGATCACGGCTTTGACCAAAGTCGGGTTCACTATAAGAGCATCGTCTACTATGGATGCGCTGACGCAATTAGCCGGCGCCGCTCTTTATAAAGAATCGGGGACGA
>CAYZGS010000028.1:0-6737 GCA_964478145.1 uncultured Candidatus Saccharibacteria bacterium
GGGGAATTATAGAATGCAACTCGCTTCCTTTTATTGATTTGCATTATTTTGCTTTGGAAGGCACGCCGATTAATCTGGCAAAAAACGTCTGGAATCTATGGAGCGAGCAAAAAGTCGTCTAATCCGACTTAGACGACGAAGAGTTTTCAGATTATGCAACCGTCTTCGCTAGTTCCTCTGTTTCAATATTTTCTTTTCCGATATCATCCATTATAGATTTAACTTGCTTTACGTAATTAGGAACGATAGAAGGCGGATTGTAAACTTTTAAAATTTGATCGGTGGTCTTGTCAGCATAATGCCTCTTAGTATTCGGATTATTGCCTCCTAAATTCATGGCTACGGTTTTAATAGCTTCTTCAATAGAGTTAAAACCAATCTTGCAAGAACCCCAACCGAAAGGATTGTTTTCAACTTTTTTACATTTAAATTTTCCCCCAGTTGATTCTCGAACAGCAATAGCCGGTAAAAGGCGCCAATCAAGATTGTTTTTCTCGGCCTCTTCTACCATCTTCATGCCCATGCCCGCAAGGGGCATTCCGCGCAACTCAAAATAAACGTCTATCGCCTCCGCTTTAGCTTTCAAATTTTCGGCTTTCCGATCCAAAACCTGGTTAAAGGTTAAAAGACCATTAGTTTCAATATTTTCTTTTTGCATAAATACGGTCTGAGTAGTGTCTTGAGTTGCATTAAGTATAATGCTTCCCACAGGCACAGTAGTTCCTGTCATAAAAGGCAAAAACATTAGAGCTTGAGCAAACCGTATTAAATTGTTCTTATTCATATTATAGCGGTCTACGCTCCGCTAACTCCGTATCCGGTTATTCAGCTTTTACTGAAATAGCCCTTATTAAAAGGTTTTTAAGCCTATAATAAGGACATATATGTATCTTAGCATATTACATATTAAAAGTCAATAGTTATACACCAAATTTTCCATATGTCAAACTCAACGTAATAGTTCAAAAGCTTATAAAATAAGGGTTTTTGGATATGTGAATATTGACAAATCAGGCTAAAATATAAATAATTTGACCTATGTGGATTACTTTTAGTTGATATTAAAGACTCTGTCGGCTACTTTATAGGCTTCCCCTGCTCCCATTGTTACAAATACGTCGTTTTTCCTTAAATTTAACTTTTTTATAAAATCCTCTGCCCCACTAAAATCAGAAAAAGCTTTAGCCTTTTCCCCCGCCAAAGATATAGCCGAAGCTAACTTTTCACTTGAAATACTTTCATCTTTGTTTTCTCTAGCGAAAAATATTGGCAAAAGATAAATATTATCAGCTCCTTTAAAACATCTAGCAAAATCATTAAAAAGTGCTTTAGTTCGGCTATAAAGATGTGGCTGAAAAAGAACAGTAATCTTTTTTTGACCAACTGGATAAAGTTCACGTAAGGCTTCCAAACTCGCTTTTATTTCTGTCGGATGATGGGCATAATCATCATAAATAATGGTTCCTTCTTCCGTCTCCCCCTTTTTCTCTAATCTACGCCACGTACCAGAGAAATTCATTATTGATTTTTGAGCATCCTCGTTTTTTATATTCAAAAAATCTGCCACCGCTAAAGCTGCTGCTGCATTCATGCGATTATGAATTCCTGGAATAATTAACTTGGGAACTTTTTCTAAATATTTTATGTAATCCAAAATTTTATTTTCACTTTGCGATAAAAATTTATCAAATGCATTTTTTATATCTGCTAAATCTTTATAGCAGTCTAAGTGATCAGCTTCAATATTTGTGATAACAGTAATGAATGGATGAAAATTTAAAAAATGTCTATTATATTCATCTGCTTCTACTACCAAATACTTACTCTCTCCTCTCCTAAAATTGCTATCAAATTTTTTTATAAAAGAACCAACAATAACTGTAGGGTCTAATCCTGCTTCAACAAGAATTTCTGCGACCATTGCTGTTGTTGTCGTTTTTCCATGAGTACCAGCTATCGCTATGACTTTATACTCTTTTGCAAAAATACCTAACGCTTCAAAATAAGAAAGTACAGGCTTTCCTGTCTTTTTGCATTCTCAATAATCTCTGGACCTCTATATAACCAAGCATCACTATATACATATAAATCTACCTCGGGCAATTTTTTATAGTCTTTTTGGAAAATAATCTCTATTCCCAACTTGCGAAGTGGGTCAAGAGTTTTTGGACTTTTTTCATCATTTACTCCACTTACTTCCATCCCCTTCGAAAGTGCCATTTTTGCTAAAGCCGAAATACCAATCCCCCCGATTCCAATAAAAAATACTTTTTTAATATTCTATAATAGATCTAGATTCATTTAGCTAAATGAAATTACTGTTAATAATCTATCCCTGGTTTTATCTCGCCTATTGCTTGGTAATGTTAAATCATCTTTCGTGTTGCGTTCATCAAAAATAGCATTTTTAGGTAAAATTGATTTGATTGCTCCTTGAAAATCAAAAGTAACACCGTCAGCAGAATCTTTAATAAATTTATTCCCGAACTTTTTAATTATAACATCATAACAATAATCTTTCTGAATTTGAAAAGAATGTAAAAATGGACCCACATAAATTTCTAAATTTTCACTTTTAAATAAACCTATAACTTTTTCATATAAACCACTACATAATCCACGCCAACCAATATGAATAATGCTAATTTTTTGACCGTCACCTATACAAATAGAAGCACAATCTGCTGTTTTGATTCCGAGTTTAAACCCTTTACTTGAGGTTACCAATGCATCGCAATTTTCTAAATTTTCTTTACCGGTAATTATTTCTACAATATTATTACCATGAACCTGCTCAGGAGTAATTACTTTTTCTTTGCAATTAAGAGAATTTTTATATATTTTTATATCAAAATTTTTGAATTCTAATTTTTGCATTCTATTTTAAATTCTTTATTATCTTCATAAACAAATCCCCTCTTTCATATTCATTATTAAATTGACCAAAAGAGGCAAATGCTGGAGAAAAAAGAATAATATCTCCGCGTGAGGCAAGATCTAACGCAGTTTTAACCGCTTTCTTTAAGTTTTCAACTTTATAAACTTTATGACTTTCCACTTTATAATTAGACAATCTATCTGTCCCTGTTCCTGGAATCATTATAACTGCTTTGCAATATTTATTCACAACTTTTACAAAATCACCAAGTGGAAGATTCTTGTCTGAACCTCCGCAAATCAAAACAATTTTTCTATCTAACAGGCCTTGCCTGTTTATTACAGGCAAGGCCTGTTTGTTTTGTTTGTTTATTGACAATACTTCTATTCCAGCCATTGTAGCCTCCGGTGTGGTGGCATTATTATCATTGTATATTTTTACTCCTTCTTGTGGTGAGTTTGCCGAACCCATTACTGTTTTTACATATTGAAGCCTACCTTCTAAACCTTTAAAATTTTTAAGAGCTTGTGTTATTTTAGAATTCGGGATTTTAAATTGCTTAGCTACTTCTATAGCACAAGCGAGATTTTCTTTTTGAAATTTCCCGGGTACAGAAAAATTATATTTATTTAAATCTTTTATATTTATTATAACTAATTTACTTTTTATATTTTGGGGAATTAATTTTTTTACATCCGGACGAATAATTAAAATGTCATCCTTTTTCTGATATTTAAAAATGTTTGCTTTATCGTCAAAATATCTTTTCATTGCTTTTTTATTTGTGGTAAGCGAAGTCGAACCATAATAATTCATATGATCTGACATAAAAGAAGTAAAAACAGAAACATGCGGAGAAATTTTGGCATCGCCAAAACCCTGCAATTGCCAAGAATCTAGTTCACAAACTAAAATATCACCTTTCTTAACTTTCTTTAGAAGTGGTAATGTTGCAACACCACGCATATTACCTCCCAAAAAAACTTTTGGTTTTTTTGTCCTGAACGTAGTCGAAGGATTTTTTAGAAACTTCTCATTCTGTTTTAGAATTTCATAAATTATCGTAGTAGTCATAGACTTTCCTCTTGTACCTGTAACACCTATTATCATTACCTCTGGTGCAAGTTTAGTGAAAAGTGATACATCCATCTCTACTGGAATATTATTTTTTTCAGCCTCTTTTATATAAATAGAATCAAGCGGTACACCAGCGGCTTTTATAATCATATCTCTATTTCTAAAATCTTCTAACCTGTGTTTTCCTAAAACATATTTTATTTTTTTATACTTCCGGAGCTCTTTGAGCGACGACCTGAGCGTAGTCGAAGGTTTTAAATCAGTTGCTATCAAATCTGCCCCGCATTCTGCCAAAAATTTTGTATATCCCAATCCTCGCCCTAAAATTCCTAGCCCCATGACTGTAATTTTTTTTCCTTTGAATTGTTTTTTATAATTCTGCATATTTTACTGCAATACTTTCTTGTACTCTTCCATATCATTAAAGTGAGTTTTTGTACCTTTTATCTCCTGATAATCCTCATGCCCTTTGCCGGCACAAAGGATAATATCTCCCTCTTTTACCAATTCAACAGATTCTTCTATGGCTAAACGCCGGTCTGAAATAGTTATCACTTTTCTTGCTTCTTCGTGAGATAAATTGTCTTTCATCTCTTCTATAATTTTATCCGGATCTTCACTTCTGGGATTATCAGACGTGAAAATAGCAATGTCGGAAAGACTTGCGCCAATTTTACCCATTTTGGAACGTTTTGTAGCATCACGGTCACCTCCGCAACCAAAAACAGAGATTATTCTGCCTTCTTCAGGCTTTATCTCTTTTACGGCTAAAAGTACTTTTTCCAAAGCATCGGGCGTATGAGCATAATCTATGATAATAGTAACGCCATTTTTGGACTTAAGGTGTTCAAACCTCCCTTTGGGTGGTTTAATATTTTCTAAAATTTTATTTATTTTCTGCGCCTCAAAACCGAGAAGCCTGGACGCGCTCCAAACGGCAAGCAGATTATAAGCATTGAATTTTCCCAAAAGTTCTGAATGCATCCGCCTGTTCGCCGGCAAGTTTTTTTCGTTAAAGACAAGTTCCAGTCCAGAGAAATCCAGTTTTACAATTTCTCCGTAAAAATCCATAAATTGCGCCTGATTTTCAAAACCATAAAAAAACTTTCTTGTTTTAATACCATCCAGTATGGCATTTCCGTGTTCATCGTCTATGTTAGAAAGAGCAAAAGCGTTCGGAGGAAGCATTTCAAAGAATTTCTTTTTGGCTTTGAAATAACTTTCCAAATCTTTGTGATAATCCAAATGCTCGTGCGTCAAATTAGTAAAAATTCCACCAGTAAATTTTATACCGGCTACTCTATTTTGATCTAAGGCATGTGAAGAAACTTCCATAAAAACGTATTCACATTTTTCTTCTACCATTTTTTTTAATAATTTATTCAAAAAAATCGGATCTGGAGTAGTTCCCGGACCTCTATCGTGCGGAATAATATTTGCATCTCTACCAATTATATTTTCTACTGTACTAATAAGTCCTGATTTATATCCCAACTCGGTAGCTATTTTATATAAAAGTGTAGCAGTTGTAGTTTTACCATTTGTCCCCGTTACTCCAACAATTTTTAATTTTTTAGAAGGATTCCCAAAAAAATGCCATAGAGCCATAGTAGCTATTAGTCTCCTTTTTATTCTGAATTTTTTAAAAATATTTTTCATATTTTTTGAAATCTTTTTATTTTCTTACCATTAACTTCAACTTCTTCTAAAAACATTTTTAACGGGCGTACCCATAAATTATTTTCTCCATAAAGAGCTTTATAAACTATAAAACTTTCTAATGTTTCGCTATGTTTTGCTATTCCAATCACTTCATATTTCCCTCCCTTAAAATGTCTATATATTCCCCCAATTTCCAATTTTTTCATAAATTTTCTAAATTCCTTAACCTATTATATATGATATATTAAGACATTTACGCTCCATGACATTTTTTGTACTTTTTCCCGCTACCGCAAGGACACGGGTCATTTCGTCCTATGTTTAAATCACTACCTTTAGAAACACCCGAATTTTTTGTGTCTGAAAACTCAGATGGTTCATTGTGGCTAGTAATTAAAGTTTGCCTTGGTCCTCTAGGTTCGGCTTCTACCTTTACTTTAACATCAACATTTATCGTTTCAATAAGTGAAAAAACCTGCTCTTTAAAAGCTTCTTCCATTCCCTTAAACATCTGCAATCCGTCTTTTTTATATTCTACAATAGGCTCTCGCTGTCCATAGGCGCGCAAGTTGACTGACGAACGCAAATAATCCATCGCTTCTAAATGTTCCATCCAGAGCATGTCGTTGGCATAAAACGCAATCCTCCGCACAGTTTCAAAGAATGCTTCATCACCGAGTTTTTTTCTTTTTTCTTCAATAATTTTATCAAAACCCTCTCGTGTTCCCGAAATATCTGCGAGCAAGGTTTCAATCTCTATTTTATCTGCGCGCAACATTTTTTGTCGTCTCTCGTAAATTATTTTGCGCTGATGGTTCATCACATCATCGTATTCAAGAGTATTTTTTCGAGCATCAAAATGAAAACCCTCTATCTTGGCCTGGGCATTTTCAAGCGATTTGCTGATAAAACCATTTTCTATCGGCATATCTTCTGGAATACCAAAGCGTCCCATCATGGTTTTTATTCTTTCCGAGCCGAAGATTCGCATCAAATCATCTTCCAGAGAAACATAAAATTGGGTTTCTCCCGGATCACCCTGTCTGCCTGAACGTCCTCGAAGCTGATTATCTATTCTGCGCGCTTCATGTCGTTCGGTACCAAGCACAAATAATCCTCC
>CAYZGS010000029.1:0-6678 GCA_964478145.1 uncultured Candidatus Saccharibacteria bacterium
CTGGGCAATTTTTCCTTTGGCGGATACGGGCGCCGGGAAGCAATAAAATATGCGCATGAATTTATCACTAAAGAAATGAACTTAGAAATTTCTTATGTAACAGTTTTTAAAGGTCTTGGTGCTGTTGAAAAAGACAAAGAATCAGAAGAAATTTGGCGGTCTCTTGGGGTGACAGACATACGAGAAGAAGGGATGGAAGATGTTTTTTGGGGCCCGACCGGGGATTTGGGTCCTTGTGGTCCGACAACGGAAATTTTTTGCAAAAATGCGGACGGTGAGGACGTTGAAATTTGGAATATAGTTTTTAATGAATATTTCTCTAATGTAAGCCATGAGGAACTTCTCAAGGGACCCACTAATAAAAAAGATTATCTTCAAAAACTTCCAGTTTTGGGTATTGATACCGGTATGGGATTTGAACGCCTAGTTTCCATAGTACAGAAAAAGAAAAGCGTATACGAGACGGATTTATTTAACAGTGAAAAGACAAGAGAGGAACGAATAGTAGCAGATCACATAAAGGCATCCCTTTTTATTATTTCAGATGGCGTGATTCCTTCAAATACCGGCAGGGGCTATATCCTCAGGCGGTTAATTCGCCGAGCAGTCAGATTTTCCAAAGAATCACTGTGGAGAATAATCAAAGAAGATAAAGAAATTTACACAGGGATCTATACACTTAATGACGAGGGAGAAATTCAGAAAGAGGAAAGCAAGTTCAGAGAAACTTTAGATCGCGGCTTGAAAGAATTTAAAAAAGGAACAGATCCGTTTGTTTTGGCCACTACTTATGGTTTCCCGATTGAGCTTACAGAAGAATTGGCGAAAGAAAAGGGACAGACAGTTAATCTTGAAGATTTCAATAAAAAAATGAAAGAACATCAAGAACTTTCCCGCACCTCTTTGGCTGGCATGTTCAAGGGTGGACTGGCAGACCATAATGAAAAAACTGTCAAGCTTCATACCGCCCATCATTTGCTTCTGGCTGGATTGCAAGCGGTGGTTGGTAAAAATATTAAACAAAAAGGAAGCAATATTACCGAAGAGCGCCTCCGTATGGATTTTCTTTGCGACCACAGGCTGACTGAAGAGGAAAAGAAAGAAGTGGAAAATTTTGTCAATGAAAAAATCAAGGATGGATTGAATGTAATTCGTCGTGAAATGCCGCTTTCCGAAGCGGAAAAAATAGGCGCGGAAATGGAATTTGGGGCAAAATATCCTGACGTTGTAAGTGTGTATTTTATCGGCGGAAGAAGAACGGACCTTAAAGGAATCCAAGGTCCGTCCTTGGGGAGCCGAAAAGATTTTATTAGTGTTGAATTTTGCGGAGGCCCGCATGTGAAGAATACAGCAGAACTGTATTCTTCATCCCAAGCGCAGTCCAGGAATAATGGACCGTTTAGGATTTTAAAAGAAGAGGCTGTCTCTGCTGGCGTTAGGCGCATAAAAGCTGTACTTTTGTGATACTATATTATATATATGGGAATTTTTTCTAAACCCAAAAAAGAGAAAGAATTAGCGTTAGTTTTTGATATCGGGTCTTCTTCTGTCGGAGGTGCGGTTTTTGAAGTAGAAAAATTGGGAGTTCCGGAAATAATTTTATCTGTCCGCGAACCGATAATTCTTGAAGAGAAAATTAATATTGACAGATTTTTATTTTTAACCATAAAATCGCTTGAAACTGTGGCCAGCAGGGTATGCATGGCGGGTATCGGGAAACCATCAAGGATTTTTTGTGTTCTTTCTTCGCCCTGGTATGCGTCCCAGACTAGGACAATCAAACTTGAAAAGAACGCCCCGTTTTTATTTACTCCCAAGTTGGCTGACGATTTAATTCAGAAAGAAATGAGCCTTTTTAGAGAAGAACATTCGACGGAACTTTCGCGCTCTAATAATAGAATTCGGCCGATAGAATTTAAAAATATGAAAATTATGCTGAACGGCTATAATACCTCCAATCCATCCGATAAAAAAGCTAAAAAGCTTGAGATGGTTGTCTTTATTTCAATGAGCGGAGATCAAATACTAAAAAAAATAGAAGAAACGATCTCTAGGCATTTTCATTCTGAAGATATAAAATTTTCTTCTTTTGGAATGGCTTCTTTCGCTGTGGCGCGGGACATTTTCGTGCATCAAGAGAATTTTCTTTTGGTTGATATCGGTGGAGAATTAACGGATATATCCATGATAAAGAAAGATATATTGGGTGATTCTATTTCATATCCTCTAGGATATAATTTTATGATCCGCAGGGTGGCGAAGGATTTGGATTGTTCTTTAGATGAAGCAAAGTCGCTTCTTTCTCTTTATAAAGATGGACATGCAGCAGAGTCCACCGAAAATAAACTTGAGCCGATCATCAGCGAATTAAAGGCCGAGTGGCTTAAGGGATTTCAAGAATCTTTACCTAATCTTTCAGATGATATTTCTGTTCCGGCCACTATTTTTATAACCGTAGATCAAGATTTAGCGGATTTTTTTTCAAAAATAATTAAAACCGAGCAGTTTAACCAGTACACCTTGACAGAATCAGAATTTAAAATTATTTTTCTCAGTGTTCAAACCCTGCACGGTATCGCGATCTTTAAGGATGATATCCTTCGAGATCCTTTTCTCATCATTGAATCCATTTATATTAATCGTTTTATGTGTTAAAATGCGACTATGTCAAGAAATCTGCTTCAAGATATGGTGAGGGTCAAATCTCCTGTCGCAAGGAGGGAAACTCAAAGTAATCCATATGAAACAAAACAAAACAAAAAAGGAAAAGAATCAAAATATAGAATTTATTTTGTCGCTCTGATTTCCGTGGTATTCCTTCTTTTCGCCCTTTCCTTTTTGTTTTCCGGGGCAAAAATCGTTATAACGCCTAAAATCAGAGAAATACCCTTGAATAGTGAAAATTTATCTGCTGCCAAAGATCCTAATATTCCCGGCTTGTCTTTTGATTTGGTGGTTATTTCCGGAGAAGAAAACAAAACAATACAGGGCGGCGAAGAAAAAGAAGTGGAAATATCGGCCAAAGGAGTTGTTTTGATTTATAACTCTTATAGCTCCTCTTCTCAGGTGCTTGACATAAATACGCGGTTAGAGGGATCTAATGGGAAAATTTACAAAACGGATAAAAAGATAACCGTTCCCGGAATGACAAAGGATGACAAAGCGGGGAGCGTGGAGGTGGGTATTTATGGAGCAGATACAGGTGAAGAATACAATAGTACTCCGCTTGATTTTAAAATTTTTGGCTTTAAAAATACCCCTAAGTATTCAAAATTTTATGGCAGATCAAAAGGGGAGATAACAGGCGGATTCAAAGGAAAGTCTCCTATCGTTTCTTCATTAGAAAAAACATCCGCAGTAAGCGAGCTGAAGGCTGTTTTAGAAACCAAACTTTTAAAGAAGGTGACAGACCAGATTCCAAGCGGATTCATTTTATTTAAGGATGCCGTATTTTTGGATATAGATGATAAGAATATTAATTTTAGTCCCGATAAAGACAATAAAGTTCTGATAAGCATCAAGGGCACGCTTTATGGATTTCTTTTTGACGAAAAAGAACTGACAAAAAAAATAGCTCAAGATATTATTGAAAAGTATGACGGGAATGAAGTTTATGTGCCCAATATCAGAAATTTGATTTTTTCTCTGAACGATAAAGAAAATATCTCTTCTGCGGATGTAAAGAACATAAATTTTGCCTTGTCCGGTACTCCCGAAATTATCTGGAAGGTGGATGAAGTGAAATTTATTTCCGATATTTTAGGCCAGAAAAAAATAAATTTCAACGCAATATTGTCGCAATACCCCAGCATAGATTCCGCCCAGTTGACCATCCGTCCTTTCTGGAAAAGTTCTTTTCCAGAAAAGAGCGATAGTATCCAAATCATTGTTAATTATCCTAAATAAATTTAGCGGGGAAAGGTCTTTCCTTGAGGAGGAGCGAAGCGACGGGAAAAAGAGAGACCTTAAAGAGCTAAAGATTTATGCAAAGTGAAACAAAACAATGTCAGAATTGCAAGCAAGACTTTACTATTGAGTCCGACGATTTCGGCTTTTACAAAAAAATAAAAGTTCCTACTCCGACCTTTTGCCCGGAATGCCGCGCTCAGAGAAGATTTATGTGGCGCAATGAACATACTCTTTATAAACGCCTTTGTGATAAATGCGGGCAGTCTTTCATAGCGCTCTACCCGCAAGAGATAAAGATTATTAATTTTAAATTTTTAATGGGATGAAAAATAAATTTGTAAAAATTGCTGCGGTGCAGAATGCAGTATCAAATAATTTACAAGATAATCTAGAAAAGGCCATAAAATTAGTAGAACAGGCAGCTAAAAAAGGAGCTCAGATTATTTGTTTACAAGAACTTTATAAAACTCCATATTTTCCGCAGTACAAAAATGTCAAAAAAGATGACTATTCTGAAACTATTCCAGGAGAATCCACGAAATTATTTTCTAAAATAGCCCAAAAATATAAAGTGGTGATTATTATTCCTATTTTTGAAAAAAATAAATCTGGCAAATATCATAATTCTGCTGTGGTTATAAATGCAGACGGTAAATTAATGCCAACATACAGGAAAATTCATATACCTCAAGATCCTCTTTTTTATGAAAAAAATTATTTTAAAGAAGGGGACACAGGATATAGAATTTACAAAACAAGATATGCCACATTTGCTGTCTTAATTTGTTATGACCAATGGTTTCCTGAGGCAGCGCGAGCTGTAAAACTGGCTGGAGCTGATATTATTTTTTATCCGACTGCTATCGGTAACGTAAAAGGAGTAAAAGAGACAGAAGGTGATTGGCATGACACATGGGAAACAATAATGCGTAGTCACGCTATAGCTAATAGTTTGCATGTTGTAGCTGTAAATCGTGTTGGAAAAGAGGATAGGCTAATTTTCTGGGGACGGTCTTTTATTTGTGATGCTTTTGGAAAAATAATAAAAAGAGGTTCCAAAAATCGTGATGAAATAATAACTTCAAAAATTGACTTAGAGAGTAATAGAATTATCGAAAATGAATGGGGTTTTATGAGAAATCGTCGCACAGATACGTATAAGGGTCTTCTAATCTGAAAATGCCTGATCATCAATCAACAAATAAAAATAGTCTCCGTATACCCGCAGAGTGGGAAGAGCATTGCGCTACTTGGCTTGCTTGGCCGAATGATGACGATTATTTTGGAAATCGGATAAAAAATGTTGAAAAAATATATTTGAAAATAATTCAGTTTTTGCATCGGGACGAGCTCATAAAATTAATAGTTTTAAATGGAAAGGAGGAAGAGAGGGTAAAAATATTATTGGGTGATTTAAAAGTTGATTTGTCAAAAATTATTTTCTACCAGATAGAATATGTAGATGTGTGGATTCGCGACTACGGCCCCACTTTTATAAAAGATAATAATAAAATAAGCTGGATTAAATGGCAGTATGATTATTATGGAGGAAAATTCCCGGAATTATCAAAAGACAATAACGTTTTTTTAAATTTGAAAGAAAAAATTGATTTTAAGATGCATGAAGTGGAAGTTGCTATGGAAGGAGGGGCGATAGAAGCCAATGGCTTAGGAACATTACTAACCACGGAAGAATGTCTTCTGGAAAATCGGAATCATGGAAAATCCAAAAAAGAAAACGATTCGCTTTTATTAAAATTAACCGGGGCCATTAACATAATTTGGCTGAATAAAGGATTAGTAAATGACCATACAAACGGGCATATTGATGAAATAGCTCGTTTTGTCGGTCCCGCTAAGATTCTTTGTGTTTACGAAAATAATACCGCAGACGAAAACTATGAAAGATTATCGGAAAACTATAAAATTTTGGAGAACTCTTTGGATCAAGATGGAAACAAGTTTGAAATAATTAAATTGCCAATGCCTCATATACACTACCAAAAAAGCAAAAAGCACAACAACGAGAAAGCGCCGGTATCTTATGCGAACTTTTACATAGGCAATAAAACGGTTTTGGTTCCCTCCTTCAACGATGAAAATGACCAAAGAGCGATCTCCGTAATTAAGTCTTGTTTTCCTGATAGAGAAATTGTTAGTATAGATTGTCAGGATCTTATTTATGGTGGGGGAGCGTTGCACTGTATTACCCAACAGGAACCGAAATTATAAATTTTAAAATATATGAGTATCAAAACAGCTGAATTTTGTAGTCCTGGACACCCAGATAAAATATGTGATTTTATTGCGGACTCTATTTTAGATGCTTACTTAGCGGAAGATAAAAATAGCCGAGTAGCGGTAGAGGTAATGGGAGGGCATAATTTAATTACAGTTAATGGCGAGGTGACGAGTCAGGTACATCCGGATTTGGAATCAATAGTGAAAAAAATTGTCGGAGAAAATTATAAAATTATTATTAATTTGTCAAAACAAAGTCCCAGCATTGCCCACGGAGTTGATATAGGCGGAGCCGGGGATCAGGGAATAATGAAAGGATACGCTACCGCTGAAACTGAAAATATGATGCCGAAAGAATATGAATTGGCCAGAAATTTGTGCCAAAAAATTTATGAAAAATATCCTTATGATGGAAAAACGCAGGTTACCTTAAATGGCGATAGCGTTCAGGCAGTGGTAGTAAGTTTTCAAAATACAAAAAATATCGACTTATTACCTCTAGTAAAAAATATAATTGAAGCAGACTTG
>CAYZGS010000030.1:0-6616 GCA_964478145.1 uncultured Candidatus Saccharibacteria bacterium
ACCATTGAAGACCTGATTGAATACATATACACTCCTAAAAAATCTATGATCAATCAGCGTGAAGTTGGTATTGATACCAAGGACTTTCATACGGCCCTTAGATCGGTTTTTCGCGAAGACGTGAATGTGATAATGATCGGAGAGATGCGCACGCCCGAGACCATGTCTACGGCTGTGACGGCCGCCGAAACGGGGCATTTAGTGCTTTCAACTTTGCATACCAATAACGCTTCTCAAACAATAGACAGGATAATTGATTCTTTTCCGGGCAGCCAGCAAGACCAAATCCGCCTGCAGCTTGCTTCCAGCTTGTTGGGTATTTTTTCTCAGAGGCTTATTCCCAGAGTCACCGGCGGGCTTATTCCGGCTTATGAACTGTTGCTGAACAATAGCGCTGTTTCTAACTTAATCCGAGAAAAACGCACTCAAGAAATAGACGTAGTGATAGAAACAGGAATGGAGTCTGGCATGATAGATTTAAACCATTCGCTTTTGGAACTTGTGCGGGCCGGGGAAATCACCGTAGAAAATGCTTATCAATTTTCTCTTGACCCAAGGGGACTGGAACGCGTTTTATAACCTTTGGTGGTTTTATTATTTTAGCTTCTTAGATCAATTATGTTATTCAAATACAAGGCGGTAGACGAAAAGGGAGTAAATAGAACAGGAGAAATTGATGCGCCTAGCCGCGATATAGCCATCAGCGGGCTGCAGAGAAGAGGTTTTATCGTTATTTCCATCAAGGACGAAAGGGAAAGCAAGTCCTTTTTTATGCTTTCTTTTCTTGAAAGGGTTCCTAAAAAAGATGTAGTGATTCTTTCCCGCCAGATTTCAACTCTGTTTGGGGCGCAAGTATCCGCTCTAAAAACTTTTTCTTTGCTTGCTTCCAACGCGGAAAATAAACTTTTGTCAAAAAAGCTGAATCAGATAACCGATGATCTGCAAGCTGGTGTTTCCATTTCCGGAGCTCTTTCCAAACACCCCGATGTTTTTTCGGATTTTTACGTAAATATGGTGAAAGTCGGAGAAGAAACCGGCAAATTAAACGAAACCTTTGAACACTTGGCCAATTATTTAAACCGCCAATACGCCCTCACTTCTAAAACAAAAAATGCCCTAATCTATCCGATCTTCGTTGTTTTTACCTTTTTTGTGGTCATGGGATTGATGTTCGTCGTGGTCATTCCGAAACTTTCAGCCATTATTCTTGATTCCGGGCAGGAACCGCCTTTATACACTAAAATAGTTATATCGCTTTCAAACTTTTTCGTACATTACGGTTTTTTTGTCATCGTCTTCTTGATGCTTCTGGGCGTATGGCTGTGGAGATTATCCAGAACGGAAAAAGGTAAAATATACCTTGATAAAATACGTCTTTCCATACCGGCCATAGGAAATCTTTTCAAAAAACTTTATCTTTCCAGGATATCGGACAACCTGGATACCATGCTTACTTCCGGCATTCCGATAGTCCGAGCCATAGATATTTCTTCCGAGGTGGTTGGCAGTTATATCTATAAAGATGTTTTGACGAATGTAGCGGATGGAGTAAAATCTGGCTTGTCTATGTCTGTAGCTTTTGAGAAGCATTCGGAGGAGATTCCGGGAATTATGGTGCAGATGATTAAGGTGGGGGAGGAAACCGGTTCTTTAGGGCAAATTTTAAAAACATTGGCGGATTTCTATAAAAAAGAAGTGGATGATGCTGTTGATACCCTGGTCGGGCTGATTGAACCGATTATGATTGTGGTTTTAGGTTTGGGAGTGGGTATTCTTTTGGTTTCTGTTTTGATGCCGATTTACAACTTGGCCGGAGGAATACAGTAAAATTTCGGGAAAAGGTTTTGCCTTAAAGGAGTCCAAGGCAAAACCTTGAGGAGAAATTTATAGATGTGGATAACTTTTTTGCATATATATAATGACAAGAGTTATAATAAGCGTATTAAAATAAAGTCGAAACTTCCGCATTGACAATGCGGGGAAAGAATTATCAGTCCCGATATAAAATCGGGGTCCCGGTGGTTGAAAGTATCGGGGTTAATAAATGAAAAGTAGATTATTATGAAGAATTTTAAAAAAGGTTTTACATTGATTGAACTTTTGGTCGTGGTTGCCATCATCGGCATTTTGGCTTCAGTTGTCTTGGCCTCATTGAACTCGGCGCGAGCGAAAGGCGCAGATGCTGCTATTAAAGCTGCATTAAGTGGTGCTCGTGCACAAGCTGAACTTTTCTATGATACAGGCCAGACATATACTGCTGTTTGTACAACTGCCACTACTGGTATAGGTGCTATGGTATTAAACGCTGCTCAAAAACTAGCAACAGGTAATATTGCTACTTCAGCCGCATGGGCAGATAGTGATGCTGGTGCAACAAACAGTGCAGTTTGTCATGACAGTGCATCTGGTTGGGCTGCTATGGTTTCCTTAAAGGCTACTGGGACTAATGGATTCTGTGTAGACTCTACAGGTGCTGCAAAAGAGTCGGCTTCTCTAAATGATGGTGTTGTAATTTGTCCTTAATTTTGTAATTCAAACAACAAACAAAAACCACTCCGACTCAAGTCGGGGTGGTTTTTGTGTTTGGTGTTTGATATAATTAAATACTATGACTTTTATTATCGCTATTGCTTTTCTGGTTCTGGGCCTGGTTATTGGTAGCTTTCTGAATGTTGTTATCTTCAGATTCAACACTCAGCTTTCTTTCGGTGGTCGTAGCCGATGTATGACTTGCCATAACAAGCTCCGTTGGTACGAATTAATACCGCTAATCAGTTTTCTGGTTTTAGGAGGAAGATGCAGGAATTGCAAAATGAAAATTTCATCCCAGTATCCGATAGTTGAATTTATCTGCGGACTTGTTTTTGGCGGTTTGTTTTTGAAATTTCAGGATATTTTTTATCTGAATACCTTTGCCTTTTCCATTACTTACGCCTATTACGCGGTAATGTTTTCCTTGCTTCTGATTATTTCAGTGTATGATATTAGACATAAAATAATTCCTGATACCCTTTCTTTGATTTTCGGCATTATTGCTTTTTTGGGGCTGTTCTTTTTTACCGATTATGGTTTTTATCCGCATCTGCCGAATCTTTTGCAATTTTTATCCGGTATACTGATAGCCCTGCCTTTTGCTTTCATTTGGTTTATTTCCAAAGGCGCTTGGATGGGCCTGGGGGACGCCAAATTGGCGCTTGGCCTGGGCTGGCTGCTTGGGTTCTCCAGAGTGCTTTCCGGCACGGTAGTGGCTTTTTGGTCGGGAGCGGTTATCGGACTTATCCTTATAATTTTCTCAAAAAAACACGGGATGAAAAGTGAAATTCCCTTCGCTCCCTTTTTGGTTTTAGGCGCCTTGATTGCCTTTCTTTTTGAATTGCATCTTTTCCCAATCGGTTTTTAAACAAGACGGTTCTAAAGAGAACTTCCCTAAGAATCGTCCTTTCAAAATGAAAAAGTTAAAAAAAATGAAAAAAAATAAGGGAATGACTTATGTGGAACTGATTGTCGTTTTAGGTATTTTTTCGGTGATAAGTTCGGTGGCTCTTTTTAACTACGGAACTTTTCAAGCAAAAGTGGATATCAAAAATTTGGCAAGCGATATCGCCTTGAAAATTGTTGAAGCGCAAAAATCTTCCATAGCCGGCAAATGGAATGCCAGTGCTTCACCTGATTGGAAGCCTTCTTACGGCATTCATTTTGACCTTTCCAATGACAAAGAATTCATCTATTTTACGGATCTTAATAATAATGCTTCTTTTGAAGGTTCCAGCTGTACCGGGGAATGTTTGGATTCACCAATTACTATTACGAAAAATAATTTTATAAAAGAATTAAATATCTTCGGTCCCGGATGTCTATCGGCAATCAATGATTTGGATATTGTTTTTAAACGCCCGGATTCCGGGGCTCTCATTTATTCAACCAGTCCTTTGTTATGCGCTATGGAATACGCCCAGATTGTTGTTTATTCTTCCGGCGCGGATCCGGTTCATGCGAATATAGAAATATACCCTTCAGGCAGAATTCAGATAAATTAAAATGCGTAAAATAGATTTACAAATAAAAAGAGCCTGCCATACAAAACTTCAGCAAAGTAATGGCTACACCATCTTAGAAACAATGATTGCTGTTTCTCTTTTCGTTATCATTATTACCATCGGCATGGGCGCTCTTTTAAACGCTAATCTGCTTCATAGAAAATCTGAAGATGCGCGTTCCATTATGGATAATTTGAGTTTTATTATGGAAGATATGTCCAGAAATTTAAGAACAGGGTATGATTATCACTGCGGCGATGTTATCTTCACCGATCCTCAAAGTTGTCCCGATGGGGAAGGAGAAATTTCTTTCAAGTCTTCCTCGGGCAGCCAATGGATGTATCAATTTGAACCGGACGGAGGGGCGGCTTTCAATATAAGCAGACTTGTTCAGGGCGGGGATTGGACGCGGTTGAATTCCGAAAAAATAAGCTTCAGTTCAGATTCGGGCTTTTGGGTGTTTGGCGCCGAATCACCGCTAACAGGCGATGTCCAACAGCCGTTTGTCGTGATTAAATTAGCCGGGACCATAACTTCCAAGGACGATACAGTTACTTCTTTTTCCTTGCGAACCTCGGTCTCCCAGCGATTAGTGGATATTTAAATATTGCCTAGCGTCATTTTGCTCAGTCAGATGAAAAGATTTTTTAAACAAAAGAATAAAAGCCGAAAGGTCTTGAACTTCTCAAGAGGTTTCACCTTAGTGGAAACTCTTGTTGCTGTTTCCATTTTTACTTTGTCCATATTGTCCATGATGGCGGTTTTATCCAGGAATATTTCCGATACTAATTATATTAAAAGCAAAATGGCGGCAGAATATTTGGCTCAGGAGGGTATTGAGTGTGTCAGAAATATGCGGGATAATTACGTTCTATACACGGATTTCACTTTGCTTACCTGGGCTGGTTTTAAAGTTGAGTGGATTTCTTCTCCTGAGCCTCAGATAAATTGCTTGATTGATGATCCTGATTTTTCCGGTTTTGCCCGTACCATTGCAATGACAGAAATAACTCCGGATGAAGTAAGAGTGGAATCAAAAGTTGAATGGGTTCAGGAATCGGGGGATTTTGAAATCATTTTGACGGAGAATTTGTTTAATTGGACAGAATAACAATTATGGGAAAAGAAATAAAATTTAAAAATCTTCTTTATAAAAATCCTGCCCGGCGCCTCTCGCTCTGGCGAGATTCTTCGGGATTCGTGATACTTTATGTTGTGATACTTTCCAGCATTATCCTATCAATGGCTTTGGGCGTTTCCAACATAGCCCTGAAAGAAATCAAATTCAGCACTTCAGCCAAAAACACCAATGACGCTTTTTTTGCCGCCGATACTGGGGCCGAATGCGCTCTTTATTATGATAAAAGTTCCACCAGTGTTTTTATAAGTTCTAGTTCTCCGACCATAATATGCAATGGCAGCTCTATCATTGCGCGCGAAACCCCAGCATCATACTGGTCTTTTGACAGTTCTGGATTAGGCAATAGGGGAGAAGGTTGCGCCAAAGTGACGGTGGATAAATCTATTCCTCCTGAAACTTCCATTATTTCCAAAGGATATGACAACGGCGGCGACCTTCCCGGTTTTTGCAGTCCCCAAGAGTCAAATAGCGTAGAAAGACAAATTGAGCTAAATTATTAATTCGGCATGCGGGAATCAAATAAAAATAATAAAAAGAAAACCAGTCTGGCCGATTCTAGGCGGGCGCAAAAATTACGAAGTGAAATCGCGAGGTTGCGGAACGCTTACCATACGGAAAATCTGCCGGATACCACCGATGCGGTCTATGATTCTTTGACCAAAGAGTTAAAAATTCTTTTACAAAAATATCCAGAATTGAATGATCCAAATGCTCCGGAAAATAGAGTAGCGGGCAAACCCTTGGATAAATTTGAGAAAGTGAGGCATAAAGTCAGAATGCTTTCGCTTAATGACGCGTTCAGCGAGGAAGAATTATGCGACTGGGAAAAAAGAAATTTAAAATTGCTGAATTTAAGACCAGACCTTAAGAATTCAAAAAGATCTGGTCTTGGGGAGGGAGTTAATTATTTCTGTGAAATTAAATTTGACGGACTGGCAGTGTCGCTCATTTACAAAAATGGGAAATTTATGAAAGGAGCCACCAGAGGAGATAGTTTTGTAGGAGAAGATATTACCCAAAATTTAAAAACAATAAAGTCCATACCTCTTACGCTTGGCTCTTTAAGGTCGAACCTTAAGAATTCAGAAAGGTTCGACCTTTTCCCGCCAGATTATCTTGAAGTCCGCGGCGAAGCCTTGATGTCCAAAAAGACACTGTCAAGGTTGAACCTTGACAGTGAGAAAAAAGGAAAACCAATTTTTGCAAATACCAGAAATGCGGCTGCGGGAAGTTTGCGGCAATTGGATCCGAAATTGGCGGCTGAACGTGGGTTGGATTTTTTCGCCTATGATATTGCTGAAGTTGAATTTCAAAGGTCTGACCTTAAAAGGCATTCAGAAAAGCACGCTTATCTTAAAAAACTTGGGTTTCAAACCGATAATAATGAAACCATCTGTAAAGATTTAAAAGAAGTTATGGTTTTTATTGAAAAATTTGA
>CAYZGS010000031.1:0-3187 GCA_964478145.1 uncultured Candidatus Saccharibacteria bacterium
ACCTTTGTCACCCCAATTCTACCTTAAGTGTCACCCCATATGGTTAACTGTACATCTCTGGAATTCGAACTGAATCGGTGTTAAAATAAATTCACGACATCATACAAACATACACAAATTGGATATCTGATGCTGGTTGTTACGCTGGCCGTGCTGGCGCTTTTCGCATGGCTTTATATTACGGCCAGGGCTGAACCACCTTCGTACTACTCCAGTACAAATTTTCTCATCACTACCATAATGGTATTAATTCTGTTTATTCTTGCATCGTTTGCCACACTGGTAGTGTCGATTGATGAAAATTATCTTCGGATCAAATTTGGTTATGGTATTTTTCGCAAACGTTTTGTGGTGAGTGAAATTATCTCAGTCAAGCAAGTAAAAAATCACTGGTACTACGGCTGGGGAATAAGATTGTGGTTGTGGCCCAAGATGTGGATTTATAATGTTTCCGGTTTCGATGCAGTTGAACTGGTTATGAAAAACGGAAAAGTGTATCGTATCGGAACGAATGTTCCCGGAGAGTTGGAGGCCGCAATCAAGGCTGTGTTAAGATAGTCTAATAATGGATTTCACATTATAATAACCCGTCCAAGACTCGAACCAAAAATCAGAAACCGAAACACATATTTTATAATGATATTTTAGAAAAAGTGAGAGTCGCAATCCCGCAACCAGAATCTAAAAAATTGATATATAATTGAATTACGTACCGAATTACGTAATTTGGTACATAATCATTAAAACAAATAAAAGGATGGAAGAAGTAAATTTTAACAAACCAAACAAGCATGAGCATCTTAGATCGGATATTAAACCCATAATTGCTTGTATGGGAAGTAGGATAGGCCACTCTGTGTCGGAATATGGGAAATATATAAATCCACAAGAAGTGGTTCAAGCCTTTGACATATACAGAACTAAACCACTTGAGAATGTAGAAGAAATTGACTACGCGGTAGACCCTGAAATTTTAAAAAAAGAGGGATTCAAAAGCGGAGGTTGGGGTGGAGGAATGGGAACTTATGTAATATCGCCCGTAGATTCAAAAGATAAATTTTCAAAAGATTATTACGATTGCACTGTACTGATAGCAACTGGCTTAAACAAAAAAACAGGAGAAAACATTTCTTTTGTTTCTCACCAAAAACTCAGCAGTATTTTAGGGAAAGAGAAAAAGATTTTTGTAAACGATCTTGAAGAGAGTTTAGATGAAATAAAAAACAAAAGCATTGAAAAAACCATAGATGTTGGAATTTTAGGCGGAAATTACGCAGAAAACGATTACTACAAAGAAAATTATATTAAATCAATTGAACTTTTAAAACAAAGAGTGTTTAAAAAATTGGGTTTCTATCCAGAAGTGATTATCGGACCCAAAACTATCAGGGGCTCTGAAACTATTTTTTATAAAAACGAAAGCAAAAAAGTGTTTGTCAGTATAAGCTCTCCAGATGATATTACTTCGTCTTCTTTCACTCCGGGTTTCAATTCAAAAGATTTAAGGAAAAAGAAAGAAGGATGGAATTCAACAAAAAATGAGCAAAGAACCTAAAAAATACTGGCATGCAAAAAGGGGTTTTATAAATTCTAAGGGAAACATCATTATAATTTTTACTTGACAATTGAATTACAGAATAGTTTACAATAGAGTTGCTTATGAAAAACAAAGAAAAGATACTGGAATTGATATTTAAACAAGGTAAAATAACTTCTTCAGAGATTACTTCAATAATAGGGGTATCACGACAATATGTTAATTTAGTTATTTCCGAGAGCGGCGTACATATATCGCGCTCCCAAGCTAGAAGAATTCTTTCCGGATTGGAAAAATTTAAAATTATTTTGTTGGATTTTGATAATGTTCCTATTATCGGTCAGGCTTTTGCAGATGAAATATATAGAGTTTTCCATCATCAATATCCTAACATAAAGATTGAAGAAGAAAATATGTCTGAAAGTGTTCATTTTATGGTAGAAAGAGCAAAAAACGAAGCGAAAAAATCATTATAATCAAAATGTTGATAATTATTCTGAGAATATTATTCTAAATTAAATTGGTATGATATGAAATTTTAAATTATTAAATATTATGCTTGAATTCGGAACAAAAAGAAAAAATGAGGAAAGAAGAGACGGGGGATGCGCTGTGGTCTTTGATCCTAAAAATCAAAAATATGTAGCATACATAAATTTAAAAAATAATCATCTAGGGCTCTATGGCGGAGGATTTGACGAAGGAGAAGATGAAGAAAAGGGGGTATTAAGAGAATTGATGGAAGAAAGTGGTTTATATAATTTTCTTTATATCGAGAAAATAGATAGGGTCATTACGCATTATCACAACATTAATAAAAATATAAACAGGGTAGCTTTTGCTGTATGCTTCATGGTAATACTTAAAAGCACTGATTTGAAATCTACTCAACTTGAAGGACATGAAAACTTTAAACTAATTTATACAACACCTGAAGAAATGATGGAGAGTTGGAGTTCTATAAATGAAAACAAAGATTACGACCACTGGATTTATTTTTTGAAAAAGGGCGTAGCTCGTGCGATAGAGCTCGGCTATGATAAAACCAGTAAATTTTACAATAATTGACTTTTATATTATTATTTAATTGATAAGGAAAATAAATCACCTAATTTAAAGAAAGTAGAAGCAACAGCAGAAGAAGAAGCGACATATCTTGATAATTTTCATAATGAAATAGCTGAGCTTAAAGAAAAAAGGGAGAGAAAAGGGATAAATGAAATGTATGAACTCCTTAGTGTAGATCCAAACGAATTAACTACGGTTGATGCTGATATGTGGTATAAAGTGAATAATTATGAAAGGGGATTAGTAACACCCGTTGATCTGCAAGAGTATCGCACAGATGTAAAAAATTCAAACAATTCGTCTCGTCTCCAATTCCAAGGGCTTATTTTTAATAAAATCAGCCCTATATGGTCTTATGAAACACAAGAAAAGATAAAAAAAGACAAAACAAAACCCTAATTTATGCTATGATATGATTATGACCCTTAAAAAGATCACAACTATTTTGTTTCTGATATTTTCTCTGTTGCCGATACAAAAAATATTCGCCCAGGATTCCAATACCGGTTTCGTATCGGGAAACATTTGGTATTCCAAAGACCCGTTTGAAGAAGGGGACAAGATTAAAATCTACACCTTCAT
>CAYZGS010000031.1:3197-6515 GCA_964478145.1 uncultured Candidatus Saccharibacteria bacterium
AAAACCGCCAATGATGTTTCTATTGACTGGACCGTAACCGCCGGAGGCCATATAATTTTCGGTAAAATTGAAAATGCCAAATTTTTAATATCAGAAGGGAAGTATGAAGAAGTATATCTGGCAGAAAATGAAACGGAAAGAAGTTCGCGCGCTGTTTCAAAAAAAATAATTTCCAAAGAAACCGACATGATTAAAGGCGCCGCACCCGTTTCAGAGCTAAAAAAAATAATAGAAGAGAAAGTGCCGGATTTTATTACAGAACCGGTAGTTTCCGCCGTTGATAAATTGGAAGTATTTCGTAAAAATACGGATATCGCGACCTTGGATAAAAAAGAAGAAGTAAAAAATGAGATAGAAGATTTAAACAATGCTAAAAATACGGAAAATTCAAAGACAAAAACAAATCCACTCTTAAAACCGCTTAAGTACGGGGAGCTGTTTTTTCTCTCTGTTTTTTCTTTTATCCTGGAAAACAAAGTTTTGTTTTATGGCCTTTTAGCTGTGATAATCTTTTTTCTTTTGCGTTTCATTTGGAAGAAAATATTTTAAAGGACCATTTGTATTTTAAAATTAAGCGTGTAAAATAGGATTATGAAGCTTAGAATCCTGGCCTCTTTTGTTCTGTTGCTGTCAATGCTTTTTATGCCTTTCTGGGTATCTGTTATTTTGGCACTCATCGGCATGGTTTATTTTTCTTTTTTCTGGGAAAGCGTCGCCTTATTTTTTTTATCGGATCTGCTTTATGGAGCGGAAGAAGCCAGATTTTTCGGCTTAGTTTTTGTTTCTTTGGTTTCTTCCTTTGTCGTTTTGATATCAATAGAGTTTCTAAAGAAAAAATTGAGGTTCTAAATAAAATTATATTCAAAACTCAAAATGATCGGAACAATATTTAAAAAACGAAAAGGAATAAAAAAAATAAGTTCCTTAGTGGAACCGGATGAAATTTTTCTTGATTCTGAAAATCTACAGAATTTTGACCGCCAGCAATTTGAAGGCCGGATAGAAAAGCCGATTTCTAAAAAAACTATTCTGTTTATTAATATTTTTTTTATAATCATCGCTTTTTCCTTCGGTCTGCGCCTGGGGTATCTGCAAATAGGCAAAGGGGGAGCCTATTTCAATAGAAGCGAAAATAATATATTGGAGAAACAAATTATTTTCAGCGACAGGGGAATAATTTATGACAGAAATGGAAAAGAACTTGCTTGGAATAAAAAAGAGGCAAGGTCTTCAATAGATGAAAAAGATTCGGAAGGCACAAATTTTTCGGTTCGTTCTTACTTATCGCCCGGATTTTCCCATGTGCTGGGCTATGTGAGCTATCCTATGCAGGATAAATTCGGCAACTACTGGCAAAGCGAATTTATAGGCAAGGACGGGCTAGAAAAGCAATATGATTTTTTATTAAAAGGAGAGAACGGCTCCAAAATAGTGGAAACAGACGCCCGCAAGGAAATTCATTCGGAAAATGTGGTGAATGCCCCCGAACGCGGAAAGAACTTAAAAACAACCATTGATTGGCGCATTCAAAAACAATTGTTCTCTCTCATTAAAAATCTGTCGCAAAATAACTCCTTTTCAGGCGGAGCCGGCATATTGCTGAATGTTCAAAACGGAGAAATCCTGTCTTCTGTCAGTTTCCCGGAATATGATTCCGAAATTCTGTCTCAGGGTAAAGATGCGGAAAAAATAAAGGAATATACCACAGATAAAAGAAAAGTTTTTTTGGATAGAACTATATCGGGTTTATATACCCCTGGTTCTATCGTAAAACCGTTTTTGGCCATCGGAGCGCTAGCGGAAAACATTATTGATCCGTATAAAAAAATATTATCCACCGGTTCTATTTCAATACCAAATCCCTATTTCCCGGACAAGGAGACAGTTTTTAAAGATTGGAAAGCGCATGGCTGGGTGGATATGCGGCAAGCCATAGCCGTATCCAGCGACGTCTACTTTTACGAAATTGGGGGAGGATACGAAAAACAAAAAGGGCTTGGTATATTAAATATTGAAAAATACGCGAAACTGTTCGGAATAGGAGAAAAAACCGGAATAGATTTGCCGGATGAAAAGTCGGGTGTTATTCCCAGTCCTGAATGGAAAATAAAAAATTTCTCAGGTGAAATATGGCGGATAGGGGACACTTATCATACCGCTATCGGGCAATATGGATTTCAGGTAACTCCCATGGAAATGTTGCGCGCTGTTTCTGCTGTTGCTAATTACGGTTTTCTTATTTCTCCGCATTTTATTTTAGAAGAGGTAAATCCAAAAACCGAAATTCTGGTTGAAAATTCAGCCATAAAAAAAGAATACTATGACATCATACACGAAGGAATGAGGCAAAGTGTTTTGGTTGGAACTTCCATATCGCTTAATGTGCCCTATGTGCAAGTGGCTGCCAAAACCGGTACCGCCCAGCTTGGAGTCAGTAAAAATAGAGTCAATTCCTGGATTGTCGGCTTTTTTCCCTACGAGAATCCAAAATATGCATTTACTGTCATGATGGAATCTGGACCCGCTTCAGGGGCAGTGGGAGCATCTTCCATTATGCGCCAGCTTTTGGATTGGATGTCCATCTACGCTCCGGAGTATCTTGAATAATACTTGGGTTGCATTTTTGTTTATTTTTGAGATATAATATACGGATGAATAAGATAAAAATAGTTCTAATACTGGGCGTGTGGACGGCGGTGTTGCCTTATTCCGGTTTTCCTATTTATTTTAAAAATATTCTTTTTTCCGTTTCAGGGCTTTTAATCGCCTATTTCAGCTATCTCTTATATAAAGAATCAAAAACAAAAGATAAAGGAAGCAAAACATTTGAAAATTTTTCGGAGAACAATGATTTTAACGAAAAGGATAAGTTGAACCAACAGGCTGTATCGGAAGAAAATAAAAATTAACAAGCTAACATTTACATTTATCTGATGCTGGAATTCTTTAAAACAAGACGCTCCGCTTTTACTATCTTGCTAATAGCCGGATTTTTTGCTCTTGGCGTTTATCTTGGTTTTCAAAATAGGCCGGAAGTGGATAAGGTCGCCGGTCTTTTGGGCAAAGAAACTGCAGTATCAACAGAAGCTGATTTTTCTCCGTTTTGGAAGGTTTGGAACAGTATTAACGAAAAATATCCGGATGCAGGTAAAACAGCCGACCAAAACAAGATTTATGGGGCAATATCCGGACTGGTGAGCTCTTTAGACGACCCATATAGCGTATTTTTTGACCCGGATGAGACAAAACTGTTTGAAAGCGATATTCAGGGTAATTTTGATGGTGTGGGCATGGAAATCGGAATGAAAGACAAAACAC
>CAYZGS010000032.1:0-6094 GCA_964478145.1 uncultured Candidatus Saccharibacteria bacterium
AATTGTCATGTTGGCATATTCTGTATTTACTGGATTTAAATTAGATACATTAGGAAGAGGAACATTTTTTATAAGCTCATCAAATTGAATAAAGAAAGGTTTACTAAAATCATAATTTTTTCCATAATCCAGTGGATCCCAACTATCTCTCCACCAATATTTTTGATCATATACTATATGTTTCTTTTCTTTAGAATAAATAGATAATATTATTTCTCCATGTCCTTTGGCATCACAAATATGTTTATATAAATTTCTTGCATTTCTCCAACTCATTCTTCTTATCATTCTGCATTCCGGACAAAAAGTCGGCGAAGGAACTTTTATTTTTTCGTAAAAATTAAAATCTTCCGGCTCAATCGTGAACTGGGTCTTACAGTTTTGGCATATTACATTTTGAGGTTTATACTCCATCTTTCTTAAATTCCTTAACCTATTATATATGACATATTAACGTTTTTATCTTATCACTGTCCCTTGGAACTTTTTACCATCTAAATACTTAGCCAAATTATCTATCGGTTTGCCATTCATAATTATTACCTCTATACCCTCTTTTTCAGCCAGCTCAGAAGCTACTGGATCAAATGGAGAATTGAGCCCTGGATTCCAATCTTTTGGAATTAATTTCCGATACTCTGCCCAAGAAATTTTTTCAATTTTTTTGGCATTCGTATTTATTTTTGGGTCGGAATCATAGACATAATTAGTATTGGATAAATTGATTATTTTTTTTGCACCAACTGTTTTTGTTCCTAAAACAGCATCAAAATCAGTACTCTGTCCCGGTTTGTAAGCCGAACCAATTACTATAGGTTTTTCAAAAGAAAAATTATTTGAAAGATTAGAAATTACTTCTTTATAAACATACTCACCAAAAATTACACGTAATAATTCTGCGTTTAATTTTAGGGAAGCTATGCCTATCCAATCCAAATCCTCACAAGAAGGATTAGAGATTCCTTTGGCTACTTTTTGATATTTTCTACAAATCTTTCCCCCGCCGGTTATGATTAAAAATTTCTTGCCCTTTTTTACGTGAGATAGAATTAATTCTTTAAACTCTTTTAGGAAATCAACATCAATATCATCGGGGACAATCAGAGAACCGCCCAATGAAATAATTACCGTCTCCATAAAATTAGTTGCTAGGTTCTAGTGGCTAGGTCCTAGAACTTAAACCCAATTTATTGATAATATCCTTTTCCACAGCGTCTCTGCTTTGCTCACCGTTTATAGTATATATTTTATAACCTTCTTTTCCTTTAAAATAATCCATCGCCGGCACCACATTATTTATATATTCATCAAATCTTTTCGCTATGCCTTCTTGCGTGTCATCATGTCTGCTACGTAACAGATTACGTTTCTTAGCTTCTTCTTTCCCGACCTCTATATAAATTATTTTTATGTCATTACGCCCGTAAAATTTCATCATTGCTTCAAATGTTTCCGATTGTGCTACGGTACGAGGATATCCATCGGCTATCAGATGCTTCTCAGGGGTCAAAGAAGAAGTTAGGATATTCGCAAAAATCGCATTGGTTAAAAAGTCCGGCTGAAGCTCTCCGCGCGTTATTGAATCTTTGACCAGAATTCCGGTGTAATTTCCACTTTTTATTAGCTTTCTGTATTCATCGCCGGTAGATGTATATACACACTCACGTCCATCACGTTTTTTCAAGGTACCCACTAGACGTTCCACCTGCGTCCCCTTGCCGGAGCCTATCATTCCAAAAAATACAAATGTCTGTGCTTCCATTCTTTAAGAATACAAAATTCAGCTTGAATAATCAAGGTTTTTGTAATAGAATGGTTTTATTATGAAAAAACTTGGATTTAATATAGTTTTACTGGGAGCATCAGCCTCTGGGAAAAACACTCAGGCGGATATTTTAAAAGGCAAATATTCCCTTAAATTTATTGAGACAGGATTATACTCTCGTAAACTTTTAAAAGAAAAAAGTAAAAACGGGAATTGGGCCAGACGAACTGTAAGTAAAGGCAAGCCACTCCCTGTCATTTTACTCAAAAAATTTTTAACTAGAGAAATAAATAATAAACCCAAAAATAAAAACCTGCTTTTTTTGGGTGGTCCGCGTCTTAAACCGGAGGCCCAATTATTAAAAAAAATGCTTGATGAAAAGAAACAAGATTTTATTGTCTTTTATATAAACCTTCCGGAAAAAGAAGTGTATCTTAGGTCTGAAAAAAGAAGAAAAGGAAATATGAAAGCAGTTTACAAGGTGCTTGATAGTGAAAAGATTATAAAAGCAAGAATTGATTACTATAAAAAACAAGTAAGTAAAACCGTAAAATATTTCAAGAGTTTAAATAAACTAAAAATGATCAACGGGAATCAATCCATTCCAAAAGTAACAAAAGATATTCTGAGAGAAATAGAAAAATATAAAAAAGAAATAAAATAAAAATCCCCCTGACAAGGCCTGTCCGCCTTTGGAGGAGGGACTTAGGGGGTTGTATTTTAATACTCCCTCATGGAGATTTGGGCGTCTACTTTTTTGATGAGGTCAAGCACCACGGAAACGACAATGAGCAAAGCGGTACCACCGAGGGCGATGGCAGTAATACCTGTCAAGGATTGCATAATAAGAGGCAAAACCGCGATGAACCCCAAAAATACCGCTCCCAAGAAGGTAATCCGACTTAAAACTTTTGAAATATAGCTGGAAGTGGATGCACCCGGCCGAATACCGGGAATGAAGGCGCCATTTTTCTGCAGGTTGGTAGAAAGCGATTCCGGGTCAAAAGTGACCGCGGTGTAGAAATAAGTGAAAAGAAACACTAAAATAAAATAGAAAACGGCGTAAAGCAGGCTGGTTTGCGAAAATGAAACCAGAATTTTTGACACGGACAACAAAAACGCGCTACTGGAATTAGCCAGAAAATTGCCAATCATCTGCGGAAAAAGCAAAATGGAAAGAGCGAAAATTATCGGAATAACCCCAGCTTGGTTGACGCGAAGAGGTATATACGTTGAACCTCCGCCATACATTTTCATTCCCCTGACTCGTTTGGCGTAAGTCACCGGAATGGGACGTTCCGCTTCCGTAACAATTACCACTCCCGCTATGACCAAAATGCCTGCTGCGGCAAACAAAATGAGCAGAGGAATTTGAGAAACATCAAAAGTGAAAACGAGCTGGCTTATTTCTGTTGGGAGCCGCGAAACTATTCCGGCAAAAATTATCAGAGACACTCCGTTTCCAATGCCGAACTCAGACATAAGCTCACCGATCCACATCAACAGCATTGAACCGGCGACCACCACGATCAAGTTAAGAATCCTGTCAAAAGCCGTCAAATTCACCAAAATATTTTGACTTTCAAGGATGGCCAAAAGACTAAAACCTTGTATGGCAGCCAACGGAATAGTAAGCAGTCTTGAATATTGAGTAAATTTTTTTCTGCCTATTTCACCTTCTTCGTGATAAAGCCTTTTTAAGGCCGGAACCATAATGGTCAAAAGCTGCATAATAATGGAACTGGTGATATAAGGACCCACTCCAAGCATTATTATGGATAAGTTAGAAAGCCCGCCACCGGAAAATATATTCAAAATACCGAAAAATTGATTATTAGTAAGAAACCTATTAAGTTCCAAAGTATCAATACCCGGTATGGGAATAGCGGAAAGCAGCCTAAAAATCACCAAAGCAAAGAGAACAAATAAAACTCTCTTTCTCAGAACAGTATCGGTCCAAATCAATTTTATTTTGTTCCAAAAGTTTTGCATCCTGTACTAAAATTTTAATTAATAATTTTTATTTTCCCTCCTTTTATATTCAAACGTTTTCGCATTTCAGAGAAAGTTTCTTTCTTGCCATCTTTGGTGAGAATTTTATACTTGCCAAGCAAAATCGTTTTGCGAACAGAATTGAATTTATATCCGCGTCTTTTGGGTAATTTTTTGATGATATCGCGAAGTTCCGGACGACGCTTGTTGCCCGCCCGAGCCGTCTGGCCTTTGCCTCCCCGTCCGGAGGTTTTGGCATGTTTTCCTCCGCGACCTACTAACCGGTCTTTCTTATTTTTGTGTTCTCTTTTTAAATTATTTATTTGCATTTGACTAGTTGCTATTTTTTAGTGATTTTGGAAACCTGAAATAAAATTAATTTATTATTGTTTTTCTTTATCTTCAATAACTGCTTTTTCAACTGTTGCTTTTGAATATTTTGAGGAAATTTGAGAGAGAGCTAGCATAACTGCTTTGGCGTTGTTTAATTTGTTCTTACTGCTAGATAAAACTTTCCCGGTTATATCTTTTATTCCGGCTAATTTAGCGATATCGCGGAGCACAGTTCCAACCACCAAGCCACGACCTTTGTTGGGTATAAGAATAACATACGAACTGGAAAATTTAGCGTAAACTTCATGTGGTATAGACATGGTTTTTGTCAGTTTCAATCGGACCATATTTTTTTTAGCATTTCTCAACGCTTTATTTATAGCCAGAGAGGTATCGCCCGCTTTTCCCAAACCCAAACCGATAGAACCTCTTCTGTCTCCTGCTACTAACGCTACGCTAAAAGAAAATCTGCGTCCCCCGGCCACCACCCGAGTTACCCGGCGAATACTAAGAATTTTTTGGTCAAATTCCGGCTTCGGTCTGTTGAAAGACGAGGACCGGCGATTATTGCTCTTTTTTTTATTTTCTTCTTCCATATATTTTTATTAAAATTTCAATCCACTGGCTCGCGCTTCATCCGCTACTAATTTTATCCGTCCGGTATATTTAAAGCCGTTCCGGTCAAAAACAACCTTATTAATTTTCAATTTAGCACAAGCCTCTGCGGCCATGCGACCTACTTGTTTGGTTCTTTCAATTTTGGTGCTTTTGGGCGCTTTAGCACCGGCCTTGACTTGACGAGGCAGATCACTCGCCTGCACTAACGTTTTACCCTTACTATCGTCAATAACCTGAGCATAGATAAATTTATTGGAACGAAAAACCGACAGTCTCGGGCGCGCCGAAGTGCCAAAAATTTTTGCCCGAATTCTTGTTTTCAACCTTTTTCTTTTTTCTTCTTTTTTTTGCATTGTATTTTTTATTTACTAGAACCTAGTAACTAGAACCTAATTTAAGCTGTTTTCTTGCCTTGTTTTCGCCTGACAACCTCATCTTCATAACGTATTCCTTTGCCTTTGTATGGTTCCGATTTCTTCAAGGCGCGAACAACAGCTGTAAAACTTCCAACTAATTCTTTGTCAATTCCCGTAATGGTAATATTGTTTTTCTCAGCCGTAGCGGTGATGCCTTCTGGTATTGGAACAACGACCGGATGAGAAAACCCCAGGGCAAAATTGAATTCTTTGCCTCCGCCTACGCCTGGCTGCGCAGGCAGGCGGGCAGATTTCACCTCTGATTTAAACCCAATCCCTTCTAAAATCAATTTCTTTTGATACGGTGTTTCCACTCCCTTTATCATATTTTTTATATGGGAGGCATAAGTGCCCCAGAGAGATTTGGAAAATTTATCGTTTCTTTTTACTTCCAAAGTAATTATCTTATTCTTGATAGCAATAACCACATCATCGCGAAAAATCTTTGTCAATACTCCTTTGGGGCCGGCCACTTTCAAAACAGCGCCATCTTTCATGACTTCCACCCCTTTTGGTATTTGTATTTCTTGTTTGCCTATTCTACTCATATTAATTTCACCATATTTTAAACAGCGCTTCTCCTCCGACCTGCTCTTTTCTCGCTTCTTTGCCTGATAATATCCCTTTGGGAGTTGAAAGCACCAGAAGTCCGGAACCGTTTCTAACCGAATGAATATCTTTCATCTTAAAATAAACACGCCGAGATTGCTTGGAGATTCTTTCTACTCCCGTTATTTTTGGTTTTTTATCCATATGAGTTAACTCAATTTCTAACATCGGGAAATTTTTTCTTGTTTTCTTGGAAATTTGATTTATGTATCCTTCTTTTTTTAAACATTCCGCAACAGCATTTTTCATATTGGAATACGGGAAAGAAACAGACTTCTTGTTTGAAAGGCTTGCATTCTTCAGCATTATTATCATGTTTGAGATTGGATCCATTTTTTTATATTATTTATAGTGAGCTTGT
>CAYZGS010000032.1:6104-6376 GCA_964478145.1 uncultured Candidatus Saccharibacteria bacterium
GTCGAACTACCAGCTTGATTTGCGAACCCCCGGAAGCATTCCTTCATTAGCTAATTCTCTAAAACAGATACGACAGATGCCAAAATCCCTCATAAAACCGTTGCCTCGGCCGCAACGAAAACATCGGTTCTTCTGCCGAGTGGAAAATTTTGGTTTTTTAAGGGCTCGTGCTTTTACTGATGTTTTTGCCATCCCATTAAAAAATTAATTAATAATATTTCGCGGTTCAACCACTTGCCCATAATTTTTAACGGGACAAGTATAAATTAGTG
>CAYZGS010000033.1:0-6247 GCA_964478145.1 uncultured Candidatus Saccharibacteria bacterium
ATTGTTGCCGATATTTGAGCTGATAGTGTTGTGTATTTCCTTTTTAGCCGCAGCCGCATTTTCTTCTTTCAATAATGTCTGGTTGACCGCGGAAAAAAGATTTTTGCGGGGCATTTCATTCATAAAGCTTGTAGCAATAACCGTAACCTTCAATTCGCCCCTTTTTAATTTTTCATCTTTAATGGTGCCGAATATCACTTTTGCGTCTTTGTCTATAGATTCCGTTATTATTTTAGCCGCTTCTTGTATTTCGTGGATGGTTATATCGTCTCCACCGGAAACGGCGAAGAGCACTCCTTTGGCTCCGTTAATTGAAACTTCCAGAAGAGGGGAGTTGATGGCTTGAAGGGCGGCTTTCTCGGCGCGCTTTTCACCCGAGGCGCAACCGATACCCATCAAAGCGCTCCCCGCATCGGACATAACCGCTTTAATATCCGCGAAGTCAACATTTATAATGCCGGGAGTGGTAATCAGATCCGAAATGCCTTCTACTGCTTGGCGGAGAACATTGTCGCAACTAGCGAAAGCATCCTTGAAATTAGTGTTTTTATCGGCTGTTTGAATCAATTTATCGTTTGGAATAATAATGATACCGTCCACTTCCTTGGATAGGTCGTCAATTCCTTTTTCCGCTATTTTCATCCGCTGGTTTCCCTCAAAAAAGAATGGTTTGGTGACCACCGCTACAGTAAGGATACCCTGCTCCTTGGCTACCCGCGCCACAATAGGAGAGGCGCCGGTTCCGGTGCCCCCGCCCATTCCGCAGGCTATAAAAATCATATCCGCTCCTTTTATCACGTCTTGGATTTCGGATTTCGTTTCCTCGGCGGCTTTCTTGCCGATTTCCGGATTCATTCCGGAGCCCAGGCCCTTGGTGAGATTTTTTCCAATGTGAATTTTTTTCTCGGCTAAAGAATGATGCAGATCCTGAGTGTCGGTATTCATGCATATAAATGAAACGCCTCTGACTTTTGAATTGATCATATGATTGACGGCATTCTTACCGGAACCTCCTATCCCGATGACCATAATGCGAGCGAAACTTTCTATTGCTGGGTTTACTTTTGGCATATTTTTTCGTTTGTCCCGTTCTGTCCCGCTGTTGGCGGAACGCGACAGGGTATATTATTTATTGATAAAGTTGATTTATTCGTATATATCCTATCATAGCAGAAAACAAAAAAAAGCAAAGCCTTCGGAGACCTTGCTTCCAAGTCTAGGGCATTAATTGCTTTACGCCGGACCTTACGGCATTTTTTACATTTTTTAGAAAGTTTTTGAGCGAATTTTCAAAATATAAGTCGCTGTTGTCAATATTATTGCCCATGACAAGACCCAGAGCGGTAAACCAGGAAGGATCGCGTAATTTTGTTTTTATATTTCCGAAGATTTCAGTTTCGCCTATCCTGGACGGAAGTTTCAGAGCGGATTTTGAAAATTCTTCAAGGGAAGGTATATTAGCGCTCCCGCCGGTGAATACGATGCCTGCCGGCAGAAGCTCATTTCTTTTTATTTTTTTTAAATAATTTTCTATCAGCTCAAAAATATCAGAAAGGCGCGCTTCTATTATTTCGTCTAATTTTTTCTTCGGATAATCCGGGGTGATGTTTCCCAGTTTGAATTTTTCGGCATTTTCCAGCGAGATCTTCAGTCCCAAGGCAATGTCATTAGTAATATCCGCTCCGCCGATGGAAAAGGTATGAAGAGAAGTCAACAGCCCGTTTTCAAAAACAGAGAGGGAGACAGTTTCGGATCCGATATTAGCTAGAGCCACTCCTACAATTTTTTGCTTTTCGGACAACACCAAACGGCTTTCAGCCATAGACGAGGCAATGACATTTACCGGCTCCACTCCGGCCAAAGCTACCGCTTCCAGCAGATCTTCCCAGTGGGGAATGGAACAGGTTACAAAAAGCGTTTTTACTTCAAGCTTTGTTCCTTTCATGCCCTCCGGCCGGCCCAGCACTTCCTTGCCGTCAAGCTTGAAAGATATCGGGATAGCCTCAATTATTTTCTTGTTATTTAAATTCAGATTGTCTTCACTGTCGTCAAGCGTTTTATTTATATCCAATTTGGTTACTTCGCTGTCCACTTTTGAAACGATGCCCGTGCCTGAAATTGTTTCCGAGCGCAAAGTCAAGCCGCCGATGGAGATAAAAGCACGCTTGATTTTTATGTCTGAGGATTTCTCAGCCAGAAGCACCGCGTTTTTTATGGAAGTTATCGCCAACGGCATATTAACGATATATCCATGCCGCACTCCTTTAGTTTCACTTTCACCCACTCCTATAATTTTAGGATTTTTTTCTCCCCTTAGAAACTCCGCCACTACCACTTTGGTTCTTGAGGATCCTAGGTCTATTCCTATAGAAATATTTCTGATCATTCTGGCACTAAAATTTTAAGTTCTAATAGTCGCCATTATATCACTTATTCAAAAATTTAGTACGGGACAAGCACTTATTCTCTGCTTTCTCCATTTTGGCTCCATGCGTCATTCCTTTCAAATGCAACATTCCGTGGATAACTAAAAAACCTGACAATTGCCTGAAAGTTTTATTAAATTTTTTCGTTTCACTTTTTACCACGGACGGGCATATTATAATCTCTCCGGAGGTCTTGGTCAGAGGAAAAGACAAGATATTCGTCGGCTTGTTTTTTTTTCTGTAAATTTTGTTGATTTCTTTCATTTTATTTTTTTTTACAAAAGCGAGAGATAAGGAATAATTTTTTCCCAGGATGTCATTCTTCATGGCAAGCAAAGGTAACCCCGGTACTTTGCCTCCAGTTTTGTTTAGCACTGAGAATTTGTCTTTCATACTTTTTACCCTGAGCGAAGCCGAAGGGTTATTTTATTTTACCGAGCTTGCGAAGTTTTTCCATTTCTTTTCTACGTTCCAGGTGTTTTAAAGTGCTCTTTTTTATTTTAAGCTTGGATTCCTTTCTTTTGTTATAGCGGGATCCTTTTACTTTTTGGATTATATTTGACTCCTGAATCCTGCGGGAAAAACGGCGCAAGGTACTTGCGTTATTTTCGTTTTGATTTTTTCTGACTTCTATCACTGTTTTCGCCATATACCATAGATTATCATATGGGCATTTTATAGCAAGTTTCTTGAGTGGCCGGGATATCTTTCTCCAAAATTTTAGTGGACTTTTTTTCCTGAAAAAGCTATTATTTTAAAATAAGTCCTGCCAAAAATTTTGCAGCGGGGCTTGTCTGATTTAGTGGTTAAAAGCAAATTTGCAAATGAAATGAAACAATCGGCGAATTATATAACCGAAGAAAAAAGAAAAGAATTAGAGGCTGAGTTGAAAGATTTGAAAGGTCCTAAACGCAAGGAAATTATAGATCATCTGGAATATGCCAAATCTCTCGGCGATCTTTCGGAGAATGCGGAGTATCATCAGGCGAGGGAAGAACAAGGCAAATTGGAAGGGCGCATTTTGAGAGTGGAGCGAATTTTACAATCTTCTCAGGTTGTGTCTGGTGGGGGAGGTGATGTAGTGGAAATTGGTTCCAAAGTTGTGGTGCAAAAAAAAGGAGAGAGTACAGAAAAAACTTACCAAATTGTCGGTTCCGAAGAAGCAGATATGCTCTCAAATAAAATTTCAAATCGTTCACCTTTCGGCGAGGCTCTTTTTGGAAAAAAGAAGGGTGATAACATTTCATTTAAAACTCCGAACGGGACGGTGAATTATAAAATTATAAAAGTTTTTTAAATCTGCCGCGCTTTGCCACAGTTTGGCAAGGGCGGACCACAAATATGTCTTCTATTGACGAAATTAGAGACACTAGAATAAGAAAATTAAAACTCTTAAGGGAGAAAGGCATGAATCCCTACCCGGCAGATTCCAAAAAGGAACTTTCCCTGCAGGAAGCTGTCAGTTCTTTTCCCGCGCTGGAAAAGAGCAAAGTGGAAAAATGGATAGCGGGTCGGATAATTTCTATCCGGGAACAAGGCGCCATTATTTTTTTGACCTTGAATGACGGTACGGCGCATTTTCAGGGTTTGCTTAAAAAGGACACGGTTGGAGAAGAAAAATTTGATTTTTGGAACGAAGTGGTAGACATAGGGGATTTTGTGGAAGTGTTCGGAATTTTTTTTACGACTAAGAGGGGAGAGAAAACCATAGAAATAAAAGACTGGAAAATGCTGTCAAAAAGTTTGCTGCCCTTGCCAGAAAAATGGCACGGTTTGCAAGACGTTGAAGAAAGATTTCGCAAAAGATATTTGGATATTCTGATGGACCCGGAGGCCAAAGAACTTCTTGTAAAGAAAATGAAATTTTGGGATACGACCCGCGCGTTTATGAAAGAACGGGGATTTTTGGAAGTGGAAACTCCGACCTTGGAGGTCACCACCGGCGGAGCCGAAGCCACTCCATTCAAAACTTATAACGAAGATTTCAAGTTGTCTTTGTATCTCCGGATTTCCATTGGCGAGCTTTGGCAGAAACGCCTGATGGCGGCGGGGTTTCCGAAAACTTTTGAAATAGGCAGAGCATACAGAAACGAAGGAACGGACGCGAATCATTTGCAGGAATTCACCAATATGGAATTTTATTGGGCATATGCGAATTATGAAGATGGAATGTCGCTCGTGGAAGAGCTTTATAAAAAAATAGCGACGGATATCTTCGGCAAGACAAAATTTGAAACACGAGGGCATAAATTTGATTTCGCCGGCAAATGGGCGCGCGTTGACTATCGGGAGACGGTAAAAAAGGAAACGGGGATAGACGTGCTTAGTACCACGTATGAAGAAGTGAAAAAGAAATTGGAAAAGTTAAAAATCGCTTACGATGGCAACACCATGGAACGCTTGATAGACACTCTTTGGAAATATTGTAGGAAACAAATCTCTGGACCTGTATTTTTGACAGGACATCCGAAACTTGTTTCTCCGCTCTCAAAGTCTATGTCTGATAATCCGAAATTGACAGAAAGGTTTCAGATAATTATCGCCGGGACGGAAATAGGGAACGGCTTTTCAGAATTAAATGACCCGATTGATCAGGCGGAAAGGTTTGAAACTCAACAGGAACTTTTGAAAGCAGGGGATAAAGAAGCGATGATGCCGGATAAAGAATTCGTAGAAATGCTGGAATACGGTATGCCTCCAACCTGCGGTTTTGGTTTTGGCGAGATGCTTTTCGCTTTCCTTGCCGACAAACCTATCCGCGAGACCCAATTCTTTCCGCTGATGCGACCTAAAAAAGAGGAATAAAAACTTGCGGAAGACGGTCTTCCGCGGTATTATATGAGTATGGGGTACAGAAAAGCATCTTTTGTAAAGGGAGAATTTTATCATATTTATAATAGAGGGAATAGCAAGCAGAAAATATTTTTGGATAGTCATGATTATGATCGTTTTGTAAAATTACTTTATCTTTGTAATTCAGAAAATAGTATTGATTTTCGAGAAGATATAGTAAGACAGGGTATTAATGCTTGGGATTTTGATTGTGGTAAATCTATAGTTTCCATAGGTGCATGGGTTTTAATGCCAAATCATTTTCATTTGTATATAGCCATTAATAATTTGCGGAAGACCGTCTTCCGCGGAGATAAAGATAGAGAAAATGAAATTACAGAATTTATGCGAAAACTTTTAACCTCGTATTCTAAATATTTTAATACAAAATATAAACGCACAGGGTCTCTTTTTGAAGGTAGATTCAAATCTGTCCATATAGAAAATGATAATCAAGCGAAATATCTTTTTTCTTATATTCATTTGAATCCGGTGAAACTTATAGATAATAAATGGAAAGAAAATGGAATAAAGGATAATAAAAAAACAGAAGCTTTTTTGGAAAAACATCAATGGTCAAGTTATTTAGATTATAAAGAAATTGTGCGTTTTCAAAATAAAGTTTTAGATAAAAAAGCGTTTCCAAAATATTTCCAGAATATAAAAGATTTTAATTCTGAAATAGGGGAATGGCTTGCTTTTTCAGATTTAGATTCTAGCTAAAATTAAAATTTGCGGAAGACCGTCTTCCGCAAACTCTATCTGGGAAACTCAATTTTTCCCGCTGATAAAGCCTAGGAATTTAGAATAAAAAAATTATGTAAATAAAAAAGCCCCACTCGCGCGCGAACGGGGCTTCAAATTGTCCCTTTTTAACCCATATCTTTCTTTTCTAGGCTACTTAGCTAGATAAGAATCCACAAAGAACAATTTTTCAGAATCCGCACTCGTGTAAAATATATACTAATTTTCTAAAAGAGTCAAATTTT
>CAYZGS010000034.1:0-6040 GCA_964478145.1 uncultured Candidatus Saccharibacteria bacterium
AACCACCTGAAAGGCGGTTTTTGATTTTTTGTGCTCCGGGGAAAAAGCAAACTACTTTGCTTTTGTGTAGGGAGCGAAAAGCTTTTCATTAATAGTGAGAAATTTATTTTGAATTATTTGAAAAGGTATACTGTTCCTGTAAGGAGAGATCAGTCTACCCCCAGAGCAAAATTTTCAGCTTTATTTTGTAATGGTTATTTTTTGTACCTTAGTAGAGGTTCGAACCTGTGGATAACTGTATTGACAATGTACTTACATTGTATATACTATAGATATGACTACATTAAATATAAGAATTGAAGAAAATATAAAAGCTAAGGCAAATAAAACATTGTCTTCACTTGGTTTAGATATGTCTACTGCTATTAAGATGTTTCTTAGTCAAGTAATTACAGAAAATGGTTTGCCTTTTACTCCTACTAACAACAAGGCTACTCTTAGGGATCGTTGGGATAAACAAGCTTTTTATGCTTTGAAGAATGGTAAAATTTATAAAACAGGTAAAGACGTTTTAGCTGATTTATTATAATTTATGTATGCTATTCGACGCTCTAAAGATTTTGAAATATCAATTCAACGCTTAAAGCATAGTGGAATTAAAATTTCTATTAGAAAGAAAATCGAGCAAACTATCGATTTACTAGCTTTGGGACAAAAATTGCCGTTGAGTTATAAAGACCATAGTTTGAATGGAGAACTCTCAAAATATAGAGAATGTCATATTAAGGGTGATTTACTTTTAATTTATAAAATAGAAAAAAAGAATTTAATTTTAATGTTAGTTGATATTGGTTCACATTCACAATTATTTTAAATATAATTGTTTTTATTTCTCCTCAGTACTTAATTAGAACATCACTTCGACAAGCTCAGTACAAGCATCCTCCTTCAACTATAATTCCTTTTGTACCCTCGGCAATTCTTTTGATAATTGCATAGTTATATGAACTTGCCCACAAGGCGGAGTAAAAGCTACTTGTGGGCTTTTCTCTTTTTTATATAAAACTTAAACAATTCAGCTCTTTTTGAATTTGAACCCAATTCAGAGTTCTGAATGCGTCCAAGGTGTGGAGCAGGGTTGAGTTTTTTTATGATACAATAATTACATGGAATTCAAGGAAAGATTTAAACAAACATTTGGGGATAGACTGCCCAAAAATCCACAGCTCTCGGCAATAACGAAACGAATTATTCTCCCCGTGCAAGAATATGTGGATTTGCAAAAAGATTTTACATTTGATGCTTACAATATGTGGTGCGCAGGAATAAATAAAGGGGTTGATCCAAATAGTGACCATTTAATACCAGTACAGAATTATATTGAATCAGGCGATGCTAAAAGTTTCAGTGAATTATTTATTACTGAACATCATGCTGAACTGGAAGCTAAACAAGCTACTACTCAAGAAGAAAAATAAGTAAAGTAAATAATTATTCCAGTTTTGTCTTCTCGGCTACAAATTTTATTCTCAAAAACAAAAATAACGGAAAAAGCAAAATGGATGAGCTTATACGCAAATTAAAAGAAAGAGAAATTTTGCGCTCAAAAAATATTGAGAAGGCTTTACGGGCGGTTCCCCGCGAGTTATTCGTACCTGAATCATTGCGGAAACTGGCATATGATGACGAGGCTTTGCCGATCGGCTATGGACAAACTATTTCTCAGCCGTATACGGTTGTGTTTATGCTTGAGCTTCTTGAGATCGGTCTTGGACAAACAATACTGGAAGCTGGCTTTGGTTCCGGATGGCAAAGCGCACTCTTGGCACATTTGGTTGGAGAAAAAGGGCATGTATATGCTTTTGAGATTGTACCAGAGCTGTGCTCGTTCGGAGGGAATAATTTGGCGCGTTTTCCGGCTCTCGATTCGCGCGTAACCAAGTTTTGTCGGAGCGCCACATCCGGCTTGGCGGAATATTCGGGCAAAATCGATCGGATCATTGCTGCAGCCGAGGTGGATCAAGTTCCTACGGCTTGGCGAGAACAATTGAAAATAGGAGGGATACTCGTCTACCCTTCTAAACAAGCGCTTTGGCGGGAAAAAAAGATTTTCTCCAGCCAGTTTGAAAAGGAAGAATTTTACGGTTTTGTTTTTGTGCCTTACGTGTAAAAAATTGAAAGAAAGAAAAAATATCTGTATAATGGCGGAATGACACGCGTTTTGGAAAAATTCGTCCTTTTTCTTCATAAAAAATACGGCATTACGCCCGACATTTTGACCTATGCCAGAATATTCTCGGCTCCGTGGCTTGCCTTGCTTATCTCTAAAATTCTCCTAGGCAAAAGCATCGCCTTCGCTATCATTACTGCCATTCTTTATATTTTGATAGTGGCAACCGATTTGCTTGACGGCATTCTGGCTCGCGCTCTTTCAAAAACAAAAGGACACGATCACTCCTTCGGGGGAATGCTGGATCGGCTAAGCGATAAGATATTTATTATCTTCATGCTCATCCCCTTCGGCCTGAACCTTTTTACCTTTCTGATTATCTTGGGAGAATCAATGCTGGCTCTTCAGGCCATAAAATCCCCTAGCCACCGAAAACAGGCCGGCCAGGCCGGAAAAATAAAAATGCTTCTGCAAACATTTTTGATACCGATTTTGGTGCTGACAGCGGTAACCAGTTTTTTGCCGGAAATGGTTCTGTACGCATATATCATCATTACTATCATCGCCACCTATATATCGGTCTACTCGCATTATTTTAATTTTGAAAATGATTAACTCCGACACCATAGCAATTTATATTTCCAATATCGCCGGCCTGTGCCGGCTGACCAAATTCCCCGGCACCTTAGCCAGCATTGCCTCTTTGGCAGCCTCTTTCCTGTCTTATTATTTTTTGGGCAAAGCAATTTATATTTTCCTCTTTTTTATTTTTTTGATTCTGGGGTTTTGGTCCATAAACAAAGTCCACAGAAAAAGCGGCCGGGGAGATTTCCAGTGGATCGGCATTGATGAATGGATAGGAATGTGGCTGGCAAATTTTTTCTTGTTTGAATTTGATTTTACCCTGACCCAGGCTGTCGTTTTTTCCTTAATGTCTTTCTTCGTTTTCCGCATCATAGATATCGTTAAATTTATTCCGCCTCTTCAATTCATTAACAAAGACAAAAACCAAAAGGCATTGCCGGTGTTGCTTGATGACATAATCGCCGGCTGTTATGCGTATTTGATCGTTTTAATGATTTTAAATCTTTTTGGTTTTTCCGATATGTATAACCTACGTTATTTATACTCATCAATTCTGATTCTACTCCCGGCCATGATTGCTAATTTGGTACCTCCTTTGCTCAAAATGAGATATTGGAACAACCCGATACACGAGCGCCTCTTCGGGAAAAACAAAACCTGGCGAGGTTTTCTGGGAGCTATAGTTTTCGGAACTCTGACCTATCTGATACTAGTGAAATATGATTTGATAGCTCCTGCTGGTAATTTGAGCTTTGCCATTTTCATCGGTTTTCTGTTCAGCTTCGGAGCCATCGGCGGAGATTTGCTTAAATCTTTTTTCAAAAGAAAAATAGGCATAAGGGCGGGAGAGAGCTGGGCGCCCTGGGACCAGATAGATTATATTTTAGGAATGATGATTTTGACTTATCCTTTCTATCGCTATTCTTTCAGTCAAATAATATTCTTGCTTGCTTTGGGGGGCGCTATCAGCGCTTTGGTGCACAGATTCGGCTATATCATAAAAATAAACAGCGCTAAGCAGTGATTCTGTTGAAAAACTTCACCGCCTGTTCAAAAAATATGAAACAAAAATCCAAAAGGAGGTCAACCGGACCAATACCCTTTATTTTTGGAGAATAGCGTGTGGCTTCTTTTTTCCAATCTTCCGCCACCTGGCTTAATTCAGAGATCAGTTCCGGTTCGGTAAAAAATACGCCGGACTCCATATTGAAATCAAAAGACAGGATATCAATGTTCTGCGAGCCGGTTATCCCCTCCTGATCGTCAACCAGCATTATTTTGCTGTGATTCATTTCTTTAGTTAAGAAAAATTTTATGCCGTGTTTATGGAGCTTGCGCATATAAAAATAATTGGAGATGTTGGCTATCTTGGGATTAGTGGCAAAATACGGCACGATTATTTCTACCTTTACTCCCCTTTTGGAAGCTTTTTTCAAAGCTTTGACTACCTAGTGATTCGGCATAAAATAGGGAGTGATGATCAGTATCTTCTTTTTGGCAGACTCTATTTTGTCGCTGTAATATTTTTTCAGCCGAAAAGACTGCCTGGGCGGATAATGCTCAAAAAACCAAATTTTCCCTTTTCGGACCGGGACAGCTTCACCGTATTTCAGGACAAATTCGTCCTTCCCTCCGCAATCTTTATATACGCGGGCGAATGATTCCAAGATGCGTCTCACTACTTTGCCTTCGATTCTTATCAGCAGGTCATCCCATTTTTTGAAAGTTTTTCGGACTAGGCTGAGATATTCTTCGGATTCAATTCTTTGGTTAATGCGTTCACCAAAAGATTCAAATCTGTCAAAAATAGAGTTAAGGGTGATACCTAATTCCTTTAATTTGATTTCATGTTCTTTAATCCATAAAAATAAAAGTTTAGTGGTATCTTCTTGATCATTTTCGGACGAAAGAGTAGCGGCAGCTCCTAACAAACTACCTACCCACGGCAAAATACCGAGAGCCGCCATTGTGACTCTGGTATATTTTTTCCAACTCCCACCAATTATTTTTTCTAAAACAGCTTGTTCTTCTTTTGAAACAATATCTGTCAGTTCAACAAGCTCAACTTTTTTATCATCATCTGTCGCCATAAATCTATTGCTTAACTCTGACTTTTTCAGTCATTGCCCGCGTACTTACATAAGCAAGACCATCAATATCTGGGTTAGATAATTCAATCATATCTAAATCGGGGCGATCAAATATTTTCGCTCCATTAATTTGTGAACCACTCTGCAAAGATTTTTTAAGCTCAATGTATTTTTCGTCATCAATAACAAAATCAACATCACCAACTTGTGCCCTGTATTGATCTGGTCTGCGAATGTAAAGATATGTATATGTAGTTTCAGGAACATCTCCACGAGCAGGAATTACTATTGGATTATGAAGACGAAAATATTTTTGATTCAAATTATCAGATTCCTCGGTCAATTTTTTTCGGAGTTCGGTCAAAAATTTATACTCATCATCATAATGACAAAATACGCCCATATTTCCAGCGACTGGAAAATATTTATCAAAAGCTTTTTTGCATAATTCAAAGCAATCAAAATGTATATGCTCAATAGCTTCCATCAGTTGCTCTTTATTTTCTATTGGGCTAAATCGGTATAGCTTCATAAATTTATTTATCGTGTCCTGTTTTAAAGTTAATGTTTGGTGGTGTAACTTTGCTTTGTCCTCCACCATATTGGCTCTGTATTTTTTGGACAACATCTTCCTTTAATTCAGCAAAGACCATCATCGCAATAGGGTCTTTAAATTTTAATTTGACCCTAAAATTTCCGACATTTTTTATTTCCAAAACAACAACATGAGGCATTTCAAAAGTACCGTCAGCGATTGATGCAGTAATATGCGTAGTTATACCAAGTCGAGCCACTGTACTTCTACCGTCTAAAATGGCTAACACATTTGGAGGCGTTTGAATTGCTTCATGTGTGGCTCCAAGAATAAATTGATCTGGTTCGAGATAAAAATCTTCTTTGGTCAAATCAACTTCTTTATATTTAGGATTTTCACCACCACTTATTTCAACAGTCTGGTTTGGTTCAGGGATAAGAATATCTTTCGCAAGATGAATGCGAAGCCCGACGGGTCTGATATTTTTCTTATCAAAGTCGGGTTTAATAATAATTTTGCCTTCGTCTATGTATTTCTCGATTGTTTGATGTGATAGAAACATAAATTATTTGATTAAATCATCAATGCTTATTCCCAATCCTTCCGCGATTTTGGTAACCGTTTGGATTGACGGCTTTGTTATGACATTCGATTCAATTTTGGTTAGTGTTGTATAGGGAATATCGCACTTTCTCGCAAGAGCGTCCTGTGTCAGTCCTT
>CAYZGS010000035.1:0-5992 GCA_964478145.1 uncultured Candidatus Saccharibacteria bacterium
TATTACGGTAAGGTTGACTTTTTCTGTATATATGCTATACTCATAGAGTAATAAGTCCTTTGACAACATTGTTATTATAGTTTGTTTATTTGAGCGGCTCCCCTCTTTGGCCCTTCAAACAAACAAACTATATAAACAAAATAAAGGAAAACAAAATGGCAACATTTCTAGAATTTGCCGTAATTATTTTAATAATTGGAGGATTTATTCTCCAAGGATTAAAAAAAATTAAAGCTAGTCCACCTCACAAAGGACAAGCAACTTGGCTAGGAAAAAAAGTTCCAGGTAAAAGTTACAATGAGGGGTGGGGATTTTATCCACTATACCCACTTTTGATTGGATTTATTCCCGTGAAAGTAGAACGTATCACTATTGATATCGTGTCCGAAAAAACTAGAACACCAGATCGCGCAGAATCAAAAATACCAGTATTTCTAACGGTTCGTCCAATTCCTGAATTTCTAATAGAATATATAGACAGTGGTCAAGAATCGGGGGTTACTCATCAGCTCACGGGTAAAATACTAGAAAGAATACGTGAATGGGCAATGGGACCCGAAGAAGGACCAGCTAACTGGATAGAACTTAATCAATCTCATCTTGAAGCGGTAAGCGTACTGGTAAAACAAATTGCTGGAAATTCACTTACTCCAATACCAGAAAATGCTCAGCCAGTTCCAACATGGATCTGGCTACGATATTTCTCACAACCTCAACCCACGAAATTCTTTAAAAATGAAGAATCATGGGCTGACAATAATTGGGAAAAGGTTCGAAAAGTTCTTGAAAAGATCAAGGAAGAAAGTGGTGAAGAGGCAGTACAAACTCTAAAAATCGCTGTGGGGAAAAGGCGAAAAGAAATCGAGGCTCTACGTACAGGTAGTGGAAAAATTGTTCTGCATGACCTTGGGGTTTGGCTTGAACGCCTGAATCTTGGAGATATTGACGTACTCGGCGAAGTCGGAAAACAAGCTGAAAACGAAGCAAAAGAAGAACAAGACCGACTTGGAGAAGAGCTTGAACTTAAGTTTGTCCGAGAAAGAATCAAGGAGCTTATGCTTCAACCATTCAACTACACTCGTGCTGAGGCACGAGATATTGTTCAGACAGAAAGAGGTAAGGTCGTCAGAGCAATTGATGACAAACAAATTTCTCTCGATGCTACAACTGCTGAAATAATTGCTACAGTTTTAGGAGGAGGAAAAAAATAATGGAAATCTCAAAAGAACCAAAAAAAGAAAAATCTGCAATTGTTGAATCAGTACCTAATTGGATATGGATAATTCTCGCAGTAATCTGTTTACTCATTCTTCTTGCTGGATGGATAAGTAGTTGTAATGAAAAAGAAACACCACTAACAGAAACCCAGGAAACAGCTGATTCTAGAACCTCTTTTAGAGAAGTTCTAGATCTGGTGGATTTTAGTTATGTTGGACCAAGAATGGAGTGGGTAACTCCGTTTGTTGATTATAAGTTCAAAATACGAACTGAAGGGCATTCCATTAATGTTCAATATACTTCTATTAATGGAGGTTGGACAAAAAAAGTCCTTCTTCCTGCGGAAGGAGATGTTGACTTAAAAAAAATAAGACCAAAAGACGCAACTCAGGGTCCGCTTAGAATAACAAGTGGACCAAAAGAAACTGAACCATTTAGGGTTCAGTTATATAGGAAAATAAATCTAAAAATTTAATGTTGCGCTAAAGGACGCAACGCGAAAGGCGATTCATTTCTGAATCGCCTTTTTTAATTGCTATTAAATTTTTTTAACCCTACTGCAAAGAATTCAGGCTAGGATTGTAGTCAGGCAACTCCACAGTTCCCTCTTCCGGATTTATACCGGTGATGTTGAAAGTGTTCATTATCGTATTTAGAATGGTAAATACTCCCATCATTATCACTATCCCGACAATTCCCCAGACCATATGATTCTTGCCGACAGTTTTCTTTTCCTCATTATCTTGATTGGCGATAAACTGAAAGACACCGTAAAGAAAAAAAACAACAGCCAAGGCAAACAGAAAAACTATGAGCGGATTTATGATGAACTTGTTGAGATTCAAAACAAAAGAGTCAACGCTCGCATAAGCTACATTGGTGAAGAATAAATACTCCATAAACCATTAACAACCAGGAGTACCCGGGACACATGGGATATCGGGAATTGAATAACTGTCTAAATCAAAAGTCCTGGTAACAATACTGACTAATCCCCACATGGCAATGATAACTACCAAACCGATAATGCCGTAAATCATTCTGTCCCTTCCTTTTTTCTTCGCCTCTTCGTCGTCGCCAATCACATAGGAAACCACTCCCCAGATAAAGAGAAGCACTCCTAAAACAACCAGAATTGGAATAACAGTGTTTAAAATATTTCCAATTCTGCAGATTATGCCTTCAATTGTGCCTTCCAGTCCCGGAGCATTACAATTGTTGTTTGCGGCCAAAGCCACGAACGGCGCAAAACCTAAAACAAGACCTGATAAAACGACTAATTTCTTTTTCATTCCGCTTAGAAATTATCCTATCCGTACATTATCCTAAGATATATAAAGATAGATAATTTTTATTTTATAATTTAACCCCGTCATGCCTGTCCGCCTCTGGCGGATAAATTTCTAACGGGATTGATATATTTTTAACGTTAATAAAAGCGACCCTATTAATAATATACCCATATATTATATCATAAAAACAAAACAAGGCTATAAAAAGTGTGAATTACTTTTCTCTGACCTGCGGAACGGCATAGTCAATACCGAAGGTATTTCCCAATATCCTTACAAGACCCCAAACGGAAAACATAACCGTCAAGGCAATAATGCCCCAGATCATAAACTGCCTGCCTTTTTCTTTTTTTGCTTCTTCGTCGCTGTTTATGACATATTGCACCACTCCCCAGATAAACATAACCAAAGCCAAGGCAAAAATCAAAGGCACTACCGACCTGCCTATGATACAAGTAAGGTAAAGCAAAAGGTCTTGAAGTTTAGGATTGGCGGCTAAAGTACATAACATAAAATTTTTTAATATTATTTATAATGCAAGCACAGTCTCTGATATAAGCTGCGCGATAGCCCACGACCCGAGAAGTATCGCCGCGCCTATCAAAGTATATAGCAGCGCATCTTTGGCCTTTTTTATGGATTCTGGCTTGCCTTGCGCGGAAACAAACAGAAATCCGCAGTATATGATTGCCAAAGCGATGACAGGTATGCCTATCTTTATTACTCCTTCTAGGATAGTTCTAACTAAATCAGTGATTGAATTTACTCCTGTCAAAGGATTTTCAATTTTTACAGGAGTAGGAGTACTTAAATCATCATCACCATCAACAGCTAAAGACAAAATTGGTAAAACCAATATAAAAGTCACTATCACAATTCTCAATAAATTTTTCTTTATCTCAACCATAGTTTTATTTTAACATAATATCTAATAATAAACTGTTGAAATCTCTAATAGGGTTAAAATCCAAACCAATTCCAAGACTGATCATACCCCGCTATTGATAATATGGTCTGAACGATAAGGAAAGCGGCTACCGCGATAACCAGCCCTATAGCCACATTGGTAAATGTTTTCTTCGCTTTTTCTCTTTTGGAAGTTTCCCCGCCGGAGGTCAAAAGTTCAAAACCGGCATAGGCAAAAGCCAAAGCGGCGATAGGTATGACTAAATCAAGAAATATGAATTTTACTACTTTGTTTATTAAATCCAATATGTGATTGAAACCGCAAGGATTAGTTATCTTATCGTCCGCATCACGTTCAGTTCCGCAAGGCACCAGCCCGAAAAATCCAGAACCAGAACCTGAATTATCATCCTTGGGCGGATTAACGTCTGGATTTATATCAGGATTGGTATCAGAGTCTTTATTCACACAGACGCCATTGACTAAAATTTGTGTCGCTGGATTGCAATCAGGCGGAGGCGGGACGGCATCATCCACGCAAACGCCATTGATTAATGTTTGGGTCGGCTGGCAAGAAGGCGGAGTATAATCTTTTACAGCCATATTCCCGGAACCGTCAACTTCCGCGGTAAATGGTATTACTCCGATAAAAGACGGACCAGTTCTTAAGTTCAACACTCTGCCGTAAAATTTTTGGTCCGGTCTGTCATTGAAATAACCAACTGCCCTGAAATAATAATCGGAGAAAAGGCTCAGTTCCGGACTGGTGTAAAAATCTGCGTGCTCCTCCGCGCCGGTATCGCGGACAATTTTAATTGTTTCTTCCCTATTCTCATCAATATCTAAATCCGGATCGTTTTTTTTAAACTCAAAATAAGTGGTAAATCCCCTTTTATCATAATTGCCGGAATAAATTCCACCAAAAATAAAAGAGTTTGGGCTCAGCACTGAATATCCGGTTGTGTTAACGATGATTTCGTCTTCAACAGGATTTTGAGCCGAAACTTTCAGGCTGGAAGCAAAAAACAAAACGACTAATGAAAAGAGTCCGACCAAGACAAAAGCGAAGACAAAAGGCAATTTAAAATCTACTTTTTTTATATTCATAATTTGGGTATTAATAATAATCCAAGCTTAGCCCCGGCATCTTTAATAGCATCCGTAGCCGACATGCTGTTAGAAAGAACTTTTTCCACCATTCCGCGGAAAATCTCATCAGTATCTTTGGGAGATGGATCAAGCCAGCTTCTGGCAAAAAAGGCAGAGGAGTAAAAAACAGGCAAATATTCGTCCGTAAGCTTTACCGAGAATAAATCCCGGCGGGCCGGCGCTATGCCGATAGAATTGGCGAAACCGGAAGCAAAATCACTGTTTGACAAAAGACCAGCCGCCGTAAAGGCGGTATTAAAATTCTTGGAAAAGGAAGAAACAGCGATACCTATGACATGAGCAGAGGTTAGTTTAAAATTGGCGCCTTTAATCTGAGGAATAAGCGCCACCGAAAAATTTTGGTTTGGATTTTTATTGGCCAAAGACTGTAATTCACTGGCAAAACCAAAATAAAAAGCCAAATCCAGAGCGCTAAAAGCGTCGCGGGAGACGGGAAAAGACCTATTCCAGGAATAAACATCTTTCAACGGATCGGCAAAATCAGCGTAGAATTTAAGAACTGAACCTAGGTCATATCCGTTTAAAGCGGACAAAAAAGAACCATTCTTTTCGGCCACAATCTTGTTCCCGCTTTGCATAAAAAGAGTAGAAATTATATCCTTGGCATGTGAAATATTTGAAAATTGTCCCATAGCAACCGCGCTTTTTAAAATCTTGCCGTCATCGCTTTTTTTAGTCAAAAGCGGAATAAAATTCAGAAGTTCGTCCCAGGATGCCGGAGGATATGCAATTCCACTTGAATCAAGAGCACTTCTGTCATAATACATAACGAGAGGATCAACAGCCAAAGGAAAAGCCAAAACACCCTTGGAGACTAAAAACACTTCTCCCGCCCCGACAAAGTTATCTTTGAAAGTAGCAATGGGGAAGCTTTCATATGGAATGGTATAAATTTTATTGCTGTACTTGAACGTCAAATCATCGGATATAAAAAATAGATCCGGCCCCACCCCTGCGGCCAGCGCTTCAAGCAGATCATTATCAAAACTGTCCGGGGACTTCTCCACATATTTAACCGTAAAATCAGGGTTGGCGCGATTAAAATCATCAAGCAAGGGAAAAATTATCTGGCTTTTTACGGTTCCCCACAACACTACGGTGCCCCCTCCCCCCGTTTTGTTTTTTTCACTGCCTAAAGGTATCGCCCCGGAAAAAACAAAAACACCCAGGACAGCGGCAACGATAAACACGAACAAAATTATAATTTTAAAATTTCCTTTCATGGTTGATTTATAAGAAGCGAGGCGACTATATAAATCGCCACCCTGTTAAATGTCCTTCGGACAATTTTTGTTCCACAAAAATTATTTAACAGGGTTAGAAAAATCATATTCGCTTCACTCATTGATTTTCACTAATATTATACCATAATGACGCTCTCCGGCGGGAATGTCGCGAGACCAAAC
>CAYZGS010000036.1:0-5968 GCA_964478145.1 uncultured Candidatus Saccharibacteria bacterium
GGACTGTCCTTGTAAAATCAAAATTGGTGATGAAAAAGATGAAGAAGGATTTATTCCAAGCCTTCTTGATTAAAAAATTAATAAATATATGTATTTTCATGGGAACAGAAAAATAAAAGAAATAGCGATAACTTTTGATGATGGACCATCAGAAGAAACTCTTGATATTTTAAATATCTTAAAAAGATATAACATTAAAGCAACTTTTTTTATTGTAGGTAAAATGATAAAAGGGAGAGAGAATATTATGGAAGCTATTAAAAAAGAAGGCCATGAATTTGGAAATCATACTTTTTCACATAAAAGATTATGGTTTAAATCAAAAAAATTTATAGAAGAAGATATTCAAAAATGTGATAATGAGTTACTGAGAATTGGTATTGAAACTAATTTTGTACGTTTTCCAAGATTAAAATATGGACTTAATGCTTTAAATGTTTGTAAACTTTTAAATAAAAAAATAATTGCTGTTGATTTTATAACACTAAATCAATTTGCATGGGATTGGTTTAACCCATGGCTAAAAAAAATAGGATTAATTAAGAATCAGATTAAAATTGATGATGTTATAAAAGTAACTATAAATAATACCAGAAATGGTTCAATATTAGGTTTTCATGATTATTTGCAAGAAATAGGTTCTCACCCTGAATTGTCACCTATATTAGAAAAAATTTTGCCAGAATTAAAAAAGAAAGGTTTTAATTTTGTAACTATTTCTGATTTATTAAAAATATAAAAATGTTACTTTTATATTTTCTGTCCCGAACCTTTTCTAAAATGAATTCAGATTCCGCCCTCATTCATTCCACAGACCCTTTTCTGCGGGCAGAATCTGAGGAGAGAACCCCGCCGAATTCAAAAAAGAGAATCAGCCGAAGTTTTGCGGAATCCTTGTCCCCAGAGTATTGTTTCCGCAAAACTGAGTCCATTTTCTAAACGGCTCAGTTTCCAGTATTTGAGCCGTTCGGCTCATCATTCTTCTGGAAAAAAGTTCGCGCAAATGCTAGAATACTGCACAAAATTAAATAAGTTATACACAAACCTACTTGCAAATATATCATATATGAGATATTCTATGATATATGCCAAAACAAACAAAAACAGAACAACAAAATATCGGATATTTTATAAAAGAACTTCGTGAACGTCGTGGGATGACTCAAGAAGAATTTGCTAAAGCCTTAAATACTTCTCAGAGTTCTATTCCTAGAATGGAGAAAGGCGAACAGAATTTCACCACCGAACTTTTGACTAAGATAAGCAACGTTTTGAATCATAAAATAGTTTCCATAAACGATTCTATTGATTTTCAAGTAAATGGCGGTAAAAAACTGCATGGAAAAATAAAAACAAACTTTTCAAAAAATGGTTCAGTTGGTCTTCTGTGTGCTTCCCTTTTAAACAAAGGCACAACTACACTCCACGGCATTGCTCGTATTGAAGAAGTATATAGAGTTATAGAAATTTTGCAAAGCATAAGCGTGAAAGTAAAATGGATAGATCAAAATTCCGTACAAATAGTCCCACCTAAAAAATTCAATCTGGTTAAAATAAATGTAAGGTCAGCTGTAAAAACACGTTCTGTGATAATGCTTATAGGACCGATGATTCATTTTTTGAAATCTTTTTCTCTGCCTCATGCAGAAGGTTGTAATTTAGGTAAACGTACAATAAACGCCCATACTTACGCGCTAGAAAAACTCGGCATAAAAATAAAAACAACTAATAACAGTCATAATGTAAGTTTAGTTAAAACTAAACCCGCAGATATTGTAATGTATGAATCCGGAGACACAGCTTCTGAAAATGTATTGACTGCATCCGCACTAATAAAAGGAAAAACAACCATATCATTTGCCAGTGCAAATTATATGGTCCAAGAGATATGTTTTTTTCTTGAAGCTCTTGGAGTAAAAATAGACGGAATAGGCACTTCTACATTGGTTGTCCACGGAGTAAAAGAGATAAATAAAGATATTGAGTATTGGAACAGTGAAGACCCTATAGAGTCTATGATGTTTATCTCTGCCTGCGTTGTTACAGACTCAAGACTCACAATAACCAGATGCCCGATTGATTTTCTTTCTTTAGAGCTTGAAAAATTAAAAAGAATGAACCTGAAATTCAAAATTTTAAAAAAATACTACTCTTACAATGGTCGGACAAAACTTGTAGATATAGAAATATTCCCAAGTAAATTAATAGCCTTAGCTGACAAAATACATTCCAATCCTTATCCTGGAATAAATATAGATAATCTGCCATTTTTTGTGCCTATTGCCATAAAAGCTAAAGGCACCACGATGATTCACGATTGGGTCTATGAAAACCGGGCGATATATTTCGCTGAATTAAACAGATTAGGAGCTAATATCACTCTAGCTGACCCGCACCGCGTATATATAAATGGAGAAACAAAATTAAAACCAGCGCAAGTTGTTTGCCCGCCTGCCTTACGTCCTTCAATGGTTATACTTATTTCTATGCTTGGTGCTCCCGGCACTTCAATACTGCGAAACGTTTATATGATAAATCGTGGTTATGAAGAGATAGCCAAGCGTCTAAATTCTATTGGAGCTGATATCGGAATATTGAAATAAAAATGAGAAAAGAAAAAGTAATTATTATTTTAGGACAAACAGCTACGGGGAAAAGCGCTTTGGCTGTCAAAATTGCCCTTCGACTAAGCTCAAGACAAGCTAAAAAAGCAGGAATAAATGGTGCAGAAGTTATTTCTGCTGATTCTAGGCAAGTTTATAAGGGTTTAGATATTGGCACTGGCAAAATTCCTCGTGATAAGAAAATTTCTAAAAGATATAAGTTAAAAGATATAAGCTATCTCCATAAGGGTATCCCTCACCATCTACTTGATGTTGCAAATCCTAAAAACAAATTCACAGTTGCTGAATATCAGAAACTAGCAATCTCCGCTATAGTTGAGATTATAAAAAGGGGTAAAATTCCAATTATCTGCGGAGGCACGGGATTTTATATTGATGCAATAACAAAAGGAACGGTTTTTCCAGAAGTGTCACCAAACCAAAAACTTCGTAAGTTCTTATACTCAAAATCAGCGGTCGCATTATTTGAGTATCTGAAAAAATTAGATTCAAAACGTGCAAAAGATATAAAAAATAAAAATGAGCAAAATAATAAAGTAAGATTAATCAGAGCTATTGAAATAGCAAGGATCCTCGGCAGGGTTCCCAAAATTGCGGAGGTAATTCCTCCGCATGAGTTTATAAAAATCGGACTATGTTTGCCTCCGGAAAAATTAAAAAAGAAAATAGAAAAAAGACTTATAAAAAGAATCAATATTGGGATGGTAGAAGAAGCGAAAAAGCTCCACCAAAAAGGTTTAACATGGAGAAAAATGAATGAGTTGGGTTTAGAATACAGATATACAGCACTATATCTTCAAAAGAAAATAAACAAAAAAGAAATGATTAAAAAACTTAGCTGCGAAATTTACAAATACGCCAAACGCCAGATGACCTGGTTCAAACGGGATAAAAAAATAAAATGGTTTGACGCGTCGGATAAAAATTTAGGAGAAAATATTTTGTCTATATTAAGGAAAGATTTTTAATTACCCTTTCTTTGGTCGTGATACTAAAATCATGCTCAAAATCTTTGCCTGTAATCATTTCATATATCTCGATGTATCTGCGAGATAATTCAGCCACAAGATCCATCGGAGCTTCCGGGATAACTTTGTCTTTATATGGATCACAGTGCTCTTTAAACCAAATTCGTAAAAATTCCTTGTCAAAATATTCCGGTTCTTCATCTTTATTGAAACGTTCTTCATAACTTCCTGCCTTCCAATATCTGGAGGAATCTGGAGTATGAATCTCGTCTATTAATGTCAACTTTCCGGTTTCATCCAGGCCAAGCTCATATTTTGTATCTACTAATATCAATCCCCTAGACAGCGCCACCTCTTGTCCTCTTTTAAACAAAGCCCTAACCACTCTTTCTACTTCGTCTGTCATTTCTTTAGTAAGCAAGCCTTCTGATACTATTTCTTCTGGTGCAATAGGTCTATCGTGTTCGTCTGATTTTGTTGTAGGATTGAAAACAGATTCCGCCAGTTTTTGATTTTTTTTCAGGCCTTCCGGTAAAGTAAAATTGCTGAAATCACGTTTCCCATCTTTATAATAGGTCCAAAGCGAAGTACCGGTAACTCCTGTAATATAACCGCGCATTACGCATTCAATAGGCAGGGGCTTGCACTTTTTTACTATCACTGCATTCGGATCGGGAGTGCTTAAAACATGATTCTGTATTATGTCTTTTGTCCTGTTAAACCAAAACAGACTGATTTGATTCAAAACTTCGCCCTTTAAAGGAATGTAGGCGATATTTCTGTCAAAAGAAGAATGTCTGTCGGTGGAAATGAGTGTAATGTAATCCGGTTTTATATAAACATCTCTTACCTTCCCTACTTTTTTCTCTCCCAAATTAGGAAAATCCGTTTCCGTTAAAACATCTTCAATATGCTCTTTTATTTTTTCTATAGTCATCCCATTAAAAAATTTAATTAATAATGCCCTTCGACTTTTCATTTCCCGCTGATTTTTTAATGGGACAAGTATATTTACACCAAAATTACTTTTTTTTGACCCTTGATAATTTTACCAATTTCATAAATTTTGAATTTTTGATAGTTTTCTAAAATTTTATCTATTTTCCCTTTCTCTTCTTTGGGAACGATAAGGACAAGACCGATTCCCATGTTGAAAGTGCGATACATTTCTTCTTCGGGAATATCGCCTAACTCCTGCATTAAGGGAAAGATAGGAACTACGGGCCAAGAATTCTTCTCAATTTTCGCGTCAAGACCTTCCGGCAAAACACGCGGAATATTTTCAATAAATCCTCCTCCGGTAATATGAGCAATGCCGTGGATATTCACACCTTGCTCAAGCATTTTTAGCACTGGCAAAGAATAATTTATGTGAATTTTGAGCAATGCTTCCCCGATAGTTTCTTTTAGTTCATCTATTTTTGCATCTACATTATATTTTTTTACTTCAAAAAATAATTTTCGCGCTAAGGAAAAACCGTTGGTATGAAGCCCGCTTGAAAGAAAACCCAAAATTATATTTCCCTCCTTGACTTTTTCGCCCGTTAAGATTTTGTCTTTTTCCACCACACCGGTGATGCAACCCGCGATATCGTGTTCGCCTTTTGTGTAAGTACCCGGCATTTCGGCCGTTTCCCCTCCGATGAGAGATATGCCATTTTCTCTGCAAGCTTTGGACATTCCGGAAATTATAGATTCCATAATATTCGGGTTTAACTTTTCATTCGCCACGTAATCAAGAAAAGTGAAGGATTTTGCTCCCATAGCTAATAAATCATTACAGCAATGATTCACGATATCCTCCCCGACTGTGTCATATTTGTTCATCATTCGCGCGACTGAAAGTTTTGTGCCGACTCCGTCGATGCTTTGCACCAACACAGGATTTTTATACGATTTCAAAACTTCACCAATATCGTATAACCCTCCAAAACTTCCAATGCCAGTAAGCACGGCTTTTGTATGTGTACTAGCGACGTCTTTTTTTATACGACGGACAACTTCATTCCCAACATCAATATCCACCCCTGCTTCTTTATATAAATCTGACATAATTATTTTTCTAAATACTTTTTGTACCCGATCTATGATAATTTTTCCCCTTTCTTTTTTATTTCGTGATACATCTTTTTTTTATAGGCAAAAAGTTTTTTTTCTAAATTTTTATCAGATAAAGCTAAAATTTGAATTGCCAACAAACTTGCATTTTTTGCTGCATTAATACCGACAGTGGCCACTGGTACTCCAGGAGGCATTTGGGCAGTGGAAAGAAGAGAATCAAGCCCATCTAGAGTTTTTGCTTTTATTGGCACACCGATTACCGGCAAAATAGCAAGGGATGCCACTACTCCGGCCAAATGGGCTGCTCCACCGGCT
>CAYZGS010000037.1:0-2631 GCA_964478145.1 uncultured Candidatus Saccharibacteria bacterium
AACGGTGTCTTCGGTCATGATGACCTTAAGGTCTTCAATTTCCAAAAGAAAATTCGCGCCGGTAACCGAACCAGTGCCGCCACAGAATGTTATTCTCGCAACTTTTGACATTATCTAATTATAACAACAAACAAGTGATAAACAAATTTATCCCCTTAATGTTTGAGAATAATCACTGCCCGCAGTTGACTTGTCGTATTTTCTCCAATGGGCGCAACTTTTTTAAAGTAATACAACACCGCTCAAAATCCGCCAGCCAAATCAAAAAAAATATCCGAAGCAGTATCTAAGATATTAAAAGGTTCTCCTATCGTAGTTTCATCAACCGCTATTTCAAATATTTCCCATAAAATGCCGATAAGCAACACACCCAAAATAATTTTAAAAATGAATTTGGAAGAAATTTCTTTTGGTTTCAAAAACCAAAAGAAGGCAAGCCCAAGCCAAAACCCCCCTAAAAAATGCATAACCATATCAAGATACCATACTGATGAATACCAAAAAAAGTTCATAGCCAAATAGTTCAGCAGGAAAATACAAAAAACAAGCGCCAGCAAACGTATTAAAAAACTTTTAGAGGTCATGCCAATATTATACGCTCCCCAAGAAAAACTCCCCGCTTTAATCGGAGAATTTTTCTTAGGGTTATCCCTGTGATATATTACCGTAGCTTAAAGCTAAGTGGGTGCCAGACATACAAGGCCAAAGCCAAACATGATCGAGACTCCCATAAAATATTGTTCTAGGTAATAATCAGGAATAGCCCTATTGAAAGTATAACAAGACGCTAAATATAATCAACTGGACTAACCCGTTTTTTTGTTTCTAAATTATGCATCCACCCCAAAAACGTCCACGATCGCAAAATTAGAGCCTAAGAGCCTTGACTAGTTGTTTTATGAACCCTATTACCACAGGAGGAGCCAGTAAACTGTAAGAATTTATACCCTCATCGTCTTTTATAATCCAAGGTTCCTCATTGATAATCACTTCACCAATTTTTTCATCATATTTAAAGACATATTTGGGTGTTATTTCATAATTATCTATCTCTCCATCTTGAACGCTGCTAAGAGGTACGGCATTCCTAAGAAGTATCTTAGGAATGCCGTGGAGAGACATTACTTTTTTTATTAATTTATCATCCAGTTCCAAGCGCTCACGAACACTTTCTATGCCGGCACTATCTCCTTCCTTCCTGACCATCCTCACGTCATTACACTCCGGATTATCGCAAATTAAGAAAAACTCTTTCAATTTTTCATCGTAACCGACTTTTTTAGTCGGGAAAGTTGTTAAATTCCTTGGAGCTTGACACCTTGGGCAAACCACGCGATTGCGCATGCGTTCATCAATTACCGACTCAGGAATATTGATAGCAATAAATATATCTGGGTCAAGACGGTAGTCTGCCAAATCTCTAAAATATAATGAGTATTGCACCTGATCTAAATCACGAGGAAAACCATCTATAAAAATAACCTTCCCGCCAAACTCATCAATTTCCCTTTTCAGAAGAGTGAGAATAAACTCTGTCGGCAAAAGCATTTTTTGATTTTTCCCAATCAACGCATTGATGGAATCTTCAACAGAAATATATCCGCGATAATGTTCTTCTAGATACTTAATCATATTTTCTCGTTTTTCGGGGTCATCAATATCCTTATACACCTTGCGTACTAAATCTCCAACTGAGATGTGCCCAATTTTATCGGCTCCAAAAATTTCCATTATTAACTTCGTATAAGTACCTTTACCTGAATTTTTCTTACCTAGGAGATAAGCAATAAATGTATTTTCCTCCAAATATTCTTTTATCTTTTTAATTTCCCCACCAATTTTGGCTTCAAAATACTCCTTCCGCTCCACGGGGTCATTGAGGTCAAACTTCTCAGTAAGACCTTCCACTCTGGTTTTAATAATGGGAAAATCAGTTAATGGTCCTTTCATAAATAACATCCAAACAAAAAATTAGCTCTCGCTAATACAATAATATACCTATCTTAACAGATTTTTAAAAATTACTCAAATTTTATTCCATAGAGGTGTACCTTCCCATAATTTCATTTTCTACTTCTTCCCTATCGCGACCGTATTTCATATATGAAAGCTGCTTTATGTTTTCTACAATTTCTTTGTTCCCTTCTTCAGGTGGCAATGTTTTTATGCTGAAAGGTTTCGTCGGCTGACCGTTTACTAGCATACTCATATAGGCGTTGTAATTATCAAGCTTGGTTATATCTTGGGCAGAAAATATAGGTTTAAACTTCGGCTCTAAAAAGGTCGCATCTTCGGTGCCTACACGAAATACAGCCATAGAACCGACATTGCCAAAAACCGCATTTTTTATATTGTCTTCTAGTTGGGTAATATATTGGTGAGCTATATTCAAAGACAGTCTGTATTTCCTGGCTTCAGATAAAATAGAGGCAACAGAGTCTGTCGTCACATTTTGAAATTCATCCATATAGAGATAAAAATCATTTATCGGCTTGCCGAACATATCCACCCGAGACAAAGCCGCCATTTGGATCTTGCCTACCAGCACCAGACCAATTAAGTTTGCATTTATGTCTCCCAATCTGCCTTTAGAAAGATTCACCAGCAGAATTTTTTTCTCATCCATAATTC
>CAYZGS010000037.1:2641-5480 GCA_964478145.1 uncultured Candidatus Saccharibacteria bacterium
AAATTAAAAACAGAATTCTGCTGGAGCACCACCGGACGCATAATGTCGTTGGAAATAAAATTATCAAATTTTGATGAAATATATGGCACAAAGTTTGCCAAGGATTGATCCCCGGTCGTTTGCTCAGCCGAAACCCAGAATTGTTTGATGATTGGATTTTTGCATTTTGCTATTTTTATGTCCCGGAATTCTTTGTCGGCCAAAACCCTGGTAATTTCCAATAAAGTTGAACCGGACTCCGGATCTTCCATTACCAAAAAAGCGCTGTTGCGGAAATACTGTTCAAACATCGGGCCACCTCCTATCTTCATATCAAAAAGTTTATTAAAAATGCCTATCATTTCATTTACTACAAAAGTTTTTTGCTCAGGATATTTAGGGTCGTACTCAAGCATATTTAATCCCATCGGTCTGGCGGTATAAGCCGGATCAAAATAAATCACATCGTCCACCCGCTCTTTCGGAATGCGTGAAAGAATAACTTGAATATCCGTGCCATGCGGATCAATATAACAGCAGCCGTCACCGTTTCTTATATCTTGGGTTATCATATTGAGCATAATATTTGTTTTACCCGTACCAGTCTGGCCAATGACGTAAAAATGCCTCATTCGGTCCTCGCGCGATATGCGAATGATGGTATCTTTGCCTCTGTAATTGTTTATCCCCAAGATTATCCCTTCCTGCCCCATTTCAAGCGGAGCGGGAGCAATGCCCGCTTTTGCCTCTTTCAGTTGCGGCTGACTGCCGATGCCGACCGGAAAATGGAACACGGAAGAGAGCTCTTTTAAGTTCAAAGGTAAAACTTTGTCCCCGGAAAAAACACGGTAGGAAAAATCGTGAAAAAGTTTCTTCAGGTCGCTACCGAAGGCTTTTTCAAAAAAGAAAGAATTGCTGGCCGGTTCGGTAAATTGATTAAAGGAAGATTCTATTTCTTCAAGTATTTTCTCCGCCCGCTCCTTGGTTGAAGCGGAAGCAATAACCCGAATATTCGCCTTCATAATGGTGCTTTTTATTTTATTCCCTATTTTTTCCACCGCCCCTTCGTCTACCGCTCGCCTTCCGGCCATATATTTTTCTTTTGGTTCTTCTTTTTTCTTTACCCCGAACAATAGGTCTTTGGAAGCCTTTAAAAAAGCTTTATTGAATTTATAAAAATTATCGGCGGCGTGTTTTACCGATGTCCCCTCTTTCACATCATCTAAAATCATATGGAATTCATTAATAAACTTTTCACCGGCAGGCGCCACTACCAGTTGAATAGCAGCCCCTTCTCCTTTAGTTTCCAATTTAGAAAAAACATTCAGGATGGTATTCATGGGGTCATGCTCTATTTGATCGTAAGTCTTTATGGGAAGTACAGAACGTTCTGTAAGGCTCGCATAAGCGCCCGCTGATCCGCCTTTTTCGTTGAAAATATTGTAATCATCCGTCACTTCGCGGATCTTCGCATTACGATAAAAAGCGAGTATCTGTTTTTCAAAAAGTGATATGTGTCTATTGGGCACGGCTACAAAAACCACTACTTCGTCATTTTCGTTACTAAGCGCCACCTCCAAGGTGAAGTAATTCTCTTTTTCGTTATTCCTGCCCTCTGAAATGGATTGCATGCCGGCATAAAATTGCTCCATAGCGCCGATAAATTCCTTAAAACTTTTTTGCTTCTCAGCTTCATCCTGCGGCGGCGGAAGGGTCACTTCAAAAAGAGTCATGTTCAGAGATTTATAAAGAAATACGCCCTCTTTGAAATTAACTTCGCCTGTTTTGAAATATTGAATTAAAACCCTGTGAAAATCGTCGTCTATGTGCGGGTTGGCCATTGCTTCCACTACGGATAAGGCATTGCGAATTCCTTTGGTTATTATAATACCTAAGAGCTCTTCCATCACTGTGTCATGCAATTCGGGTTTCAGTTTAAGAACAATACCTTTAGTTTCTTTCTCATTTATAGTGTTTTCTTCATAAATCACTCTTTCCTTCGGCACTTTTTTATACTCCGAAATAATATCTTTTACCGCATCTTCTTGGGCATGTTCAAAACGGCCCGTGGCTGTCAGTTCCTGCTCGTGTTTGGCAATATGAGCGCGCAAGTAATTGAGCTCCTCTTCTGGAGTTTTAAACTTCGGCATTTCTTTTAAAAATGACGGTTGCATATAGGCATATTATAGCACAAGCCAAATAAAAAAATTTAAAAAACAAAAATTTTAAGAGTCATGGGTTCTCTGTCTTTATGGTTCCAAGAGCGAAGGCTCGAAAATTTTTGGTTTTTAAATTTTTTCTAAATTTTTGTTAGTATTTCTGGTTTCCCTTTAGTAATCAAAATAGTGTGTTCAAAATGCGCGCTTTTTTTACCATCAGCGGTGCGAAAAGTGTACCCATCTTCGTCTAAGACAACATTTTTTGTCCCGCCATTTAACATCGGCTCTATGGCTATGACCATCCCTGGTAAAAGTTTTACACCTGTGTCCGCCTTGCCAAAATTCGGCACATAGGGGTCTTCGTGTATAGCCTTTCCGACACCATGTCCGGATAAAACTTCCACAATTCCGTATTTATGCGGTCGGACAAAACTTTCTATGGCATAACTAATATCTCCCACCTTATTTCCTCCCTGTGCTGCGTTAATACCAACTTGTAAAGCTTTTTCCGTAACTTCAATAAGTTTTTTTGAACCAGAACTTATTTCTCCTACAGGCACAGTAAGCGCCATATCTGTGAAAAACCCTTTATGTTTGAGCCCTAAATCAAGAGAAACAATATCGCCTTCTCGCAGTATTTTCTTCGCATCGGGAATTCCATGTACAACTTCATTATTGACTGACACACAAAGCGATGCGGG
>CAYZGS010000037.1:5490-5934 GCA_964478145.1 uncultured Candidatus Saccharibacteria bacterium
GCTGATAGTTTAAAAAAGCTGGTTCGTCACCCATTTCTTTTATCAACTTGAATGCATAATCATCTAAATCTTTCGTGGAAATTCCGGGTTTTACTTTTTCTTTTACCTCATACAAAACAGTGGCAAGTCTTTTACCTCCTTCTCGTAATATTTCAATTTCTTCTTTGGTTTTAATTATAATTGCCATAAAATTCCCCTTTTTATCCCCACACCACTTTTAGACGGCCGTCTAAAAGTGGTATACCTATTTTAATACACCAACCAAAGGCTAGTACACCTCCTGATTATAACATTTCTCACAATAGATTATTTCATATCTATCTGGTGCATAAGAAGTTTCAAATTCATTCGGGCAACCTTCTTTCATACACTTCCTATGCCACAGTTTAAGAGGATTTCTTTGTTTTAATCTATTGTAGTATCTGCAGTTGGGACATAAGTGGG
>CAYZGS010000038.1:0-5840 GCA_964478145.1 uncultured Candidatus Saccharibacteria bacterium
CACTAACCGGATGGAACTGCACGAACTGCCTAAAAATAAGGAGCTGACGTATATAGGCTATACTACTTACCGGGATAAAAATACCCTTTTTGGCATTAAGCGCAAGGATAGGCGCCAGCATGTTTATATTCTCGGAAAATCCGGTACCGGTAAATCTGCACTGATGTTCAATATGATTATTCAGAATATTGAAAATGGCGATGGTGTCTGTATGGTTGACCCACACGGAGAAAATGTGGAAGCTATTTTATCGGCTATTCCACCTCATCGAATGAAAGATGTTGTCTATTTTAATCCAGCTGATACTGATTTTCATATTGGGTTTAATGTCTTGGAACTTATTGATCCGAAATACAAGCACTTAGTGGCTTCTGGATTGATGGGTATCTTCACTAAAATCTGGGCTAACGCATGGAGTGCTAGAATGGAATATATTTTAAATAATGCAATTTTGGCATTACTTGATACTCCTGGTTCAACCCTTTTAGGAATTCCTAGGATGTTGGTAGACAAAGATTATCGCCAGAAAATAATCACAAATTTGAAAGACCCCGTTATTAAAGCTTTTTGGGTGCATGAATATGAAGCTTGGCAAGACAAATTCAGAAATGAAGCCATTGCGCCTATTCAAAATAAAGTGGGTCAGTTTCTCTCTACTTCTATCATCAGAAACATTGTCGGACAATCTAAAAGCACTATAAATATTTTTGACATAATGAATGAAGGGAAGATTTTTCTTGTTAATGTTTCCAAGGGACGAATAGGAGAAGACAATTCTTCACTTTTAGGCGGAATGATAATTACCAAGATTCAATTGGCCGCCATGGAGCGTGTGCGAATACCAGAAGATACCAGAAAAGACTTTTATCTTTATGTGGACGAATTTCAAAATTTTGTTACAGATGCCTTTGCTTCCATATTGTCTGAGGCTAGGAAATATAGATTAAATCTTACCGTTGCTCATCAGTACACTGCTCAGCTTGTGTCGGATAAAAGTTCAAGCGTTAGGGATTCCATTTTTGGCAACGTGGGTACCATGATAGTTTTTAGAGTCGGAGCTGACGACGCAGAATTTTTGGAAAAAGAATTTGATCCGGAATTTACTCCTCAAGATATCGTAAATTTGCCGAATTTCAAAATCTACTTAAAATTAATGATAGACGGCGTAACTTCTCGCCCATTTTCCGCCAAAACTCTTCCGCCCATGGTGAAATCCGGCAATAAAAAAGTAGAAGAAGAAGTTATCAAATCTTCTCGCGCCCTGTATTGTAAATTAAGAGAAGTAGTGGAACGGGAAATAAACGACTGGAGCGGAATGTCCGTCGGCGACGATAGTGATACTGGCGGCGTGGAAAAATTTCCAGCTGTATGCTCTATTTGCAAAAAAGACACCATGGTGCCTTTCAAACCAGCGCCTGGTAGGGCAGTATATTGCAAGGATTGCATAGCCAAAATAAAATCTGGAGAATTAGAACCTGTCAGGGGTTCAATAAAGCAGATTAAAGAGGACGAAACCGAGTTTTTTAGGCCTTTAGCGGATTTGGGCATAGAGTTTAAACAGAAGGATGGAAATAATGGAGAAACAGAAAGGTATCCGGAAAGAGTAGGACAAACTATACATCATCCTACACCACCGCGAATATTTTCAAGTATTAAAAAAGTTTTTACTAAAACTGTTTTGCCAAAAGTTGAAATTCCCCCAAAAGTTGCCAGAGACAATACAGCATTGAGAGAGGTTCTGAATAAGACACTTTCTGAGAATAAAATTTCAGAAGAAAAGAAAAAAGAGCTAGAGATAAAAAAAGTTGAAGTACCAGCAGAGCCAGCCATTTCTTTAGATGAACTAAAAAACACAAAACCCGCGCCTGATGCCACCCTAAAAGACAGGTCTGCCAGCAAAGAAGATATGGATAAATTGAAAAATTTTATTCAATCAACAAACATATCCCAACCAAAGGACCTGCCTATACAGGCGGAGAAACCAAAAACCCCGTCCGCGGATTTAAAGCCGAGGGAAGTTTCAGAAGATATCTTAAAAAAGATTTTAGAATGAAAGATTCGCTGGAAAAGGTCTTGCCTTATAGGGAACCCAAGGCAAGACCTTGAGGGGCCAAAAGATATGAGTAAAAATGCTGAAAGTAAAATATGTCAGAATTGTAGAGGTGAATTTATCATTGAGCCTGAAGATTTTAATTTTTATGAAAAAATAAAAGTTCCTCCACCGACTTTTTGTCCGGAGTGCCGGACGGTCAGACGCCTATCTTGGCGCAACGAAATGTGCCTTTACAAGAGAAAATGCGACGCGCCGGGGCACAGCGAAAATCTGATCACCATTTATCATCCGGATGAAAAGCTCACAGTCTATGATATAAAACACTGGTGGGGAGATAAATGGAACGCAATTAGTTACGGAAAAAAATATGATTTCTCAAAACCGTTTTTTAAGCAATGGAAAGAATTGCGCGACGAAATTCCGCTTCAATGTCTTTCAAACTCCAACGCAAAAAACAGTGATTATTGCAATGTCGCTGAAGACAGCAAAGACAGCTATATGTCTTCCGCTTCTTGGAGAATAGATAAGACATTTTACTCAAATAGAATTTCAGAAACCAAAGACTCTTCTGATCTTTATGTTGTCCACCGCTCGGAACTTTGTTATGAAGATATATTTTGTGTTGATTGTTATCATACTTTGTATTCCTTAAATTGCAAGAATTGCGTGGATTCATATTTTCTTTATGATTGTCATGGTTGCATAAACTGCTTTGGTTGTACCAACCTTCGTAGTAAGTCATACTGCATGTGGAATGAACAGCTTTCCCGGGAGGAATACACTGAACGTTTGGCAAAACTGGATTTAAAAAGCTACAAAACAATTTTAAAAATCAAAGAGAAATTTGACAAACTTTGCCTAAAATCAATCCACCGCTTTACCAATCAGATAAGAGTAATGAATTCCACGGGAGATAATCTTGAAGGCACGAAAAATTGTAAAATATGCTTTGATACCGCGGGGCAGGTAGAAGACTGCAAATATATTCATTGGGCTTTGCGCGTTAAAGATACGTATGATTCCGGTCCCGGAGTAGGAGAGGGGGAAATGATGTACGAAGTGTTTGATACCGGAATAGGAAATTTTCGCAACCTTTTCACAAGCGTTGTTTATAGTTCGAATGAAGTAGAATATTCTTTCAATTGCTATGGCTGTTCCAATCTGTTTGGTTGTATTAACGTGCGGAATAAAAATTATTGCATTTTAAATAAAGAATATTTAAAAGAGGAATATGAGGCTTTGGTACCGAAAATAAAAGAGCACATGAATAATATGCCCTATATTGATAAAAAGGGGATTATTTATAAATATGGCGAATTTTTTCCAGCTGAAATTTCGCCGTTTTGTTACAATGAAACCCAGGCTCAAGATTATTTTCCTTTAACGAAAGAGAAAGCGCTCAAAATGGGATACAAATGGCGGGATAAAAAGGCGAATGAATATAAAACAACGACGGAAGCAAAAAACCTTCCGGATAATTTAGAAGACGTACCGGACTCTGTTACCAAAGAAATCATTGAATGTCTCCATAAGGGAAAATGTCAGGACCGCTGTCTCGGAGCATACAGAATAACTGAAGGCGAGCTTGGACTATATCGCCAGCTAGGAGTGCCTTTGCCACGCCTTTGCTTTATCTGTCGCCATGAAACGCGGCTCAGAAAAAGAAATAAAATGAAACTCTGGCGCAGGTCTTGCATGTGCGGTTCGGCAAGTTCACCGCAAGCGACAACGAATCACGAACATAAAGGCAAATGCCAGAATGAATTTGAAACATCTTATGAGCCCGGCGGACCTGAAATAATTTATTGCGAAAGTTGTTATAATAAAGAAGTTTACTAAGTAAAATGCAAAACGAAACACGACCACATTCGAATACCTCAGTGCAAGCATGTAAAAAATGTGGTTCAGATTTTATCTTAGAACAAGATGATTTTTCTTTTTATGAAAAAATGGGAGTGCCAGCACCAAAAATCTGTCCGGATTGCCGGATGAAATACAAATTGCTCTGGAGAAATGAACGGACATTTTACAAAAGGACTTGCGATTTATGTGGAAAATCCATTATTGCTATTTATCATCCAAGGTATCCTTCGCCAATTTATTGCCACGAATGCCACATATCAGATAAATGGGACCCTTATTCTTTCGGGGTGGAATATGATAAAAATAAGCCATTTTTGGACCAATTTAAAGAACTTTTGAATCGTGTCCCAAAGGCTGCCACTCACATAGGGACGGGGGGCAATGCAAATGTAAACAGCGATTATGTGAATTTTTCGGGAGGAAATAAAAATTGCTACCTTATTTTCAATAGTACCATGAACGAAGATAGCGCCTATTCCCGGGGAATCATAAAATCACGGAGCGCATATGATATATATTTTGCGGAACAGATTGAATCATGTTATGAAGGAGTAAATCTGGCAAGATGCAATAAAGTGTTATGGAGTAAAAACACGACAGATTCGCTCAACTCTTATTTTCTTTTAAACTGTTCTGGATGCCAGAATTGCTTCGGATGCGTAAATCTTCGTTATAAGTCATATTATTTTTTAAACGAACCGCTTTCCAAAGAAGAATGGGAAAAGCGGGTGCAGGAAATTATTATAAGTTATACAAAAATTGTACTGTTTGAAAAAGAATTTGAGGAATTCTCATTAAAATTTCCGCGCAGAGAAAATAATAACTTGAAAACCGTAAGTTCACTCGGAGATTATGTTTTTGAATCAAAAAACTGTTTTTCCTGTTTTGAAGCATTTCAGTGTGAAAATTGTAAGTATGCCTTCTCTATTAAATTAGCAAAGGATTCATATGATATCGTTGGGAGAGGCATAAAATCCGAGCTTCTTCTTGAAACTGTCGCTGTAGGGCACGGATGTTCGCGCGTTATTGGAACCTGGTCTCTTGAAAACTCTCACAATGTTGAATATTCTTACGATCTTCGCAGTTCTTCATATTGTATCGGTTGTGTTGGAATAAAACATGGCAAGTATTGTATCCTAAATAAAGTGTATGCAGAAGAAGAATATAAAAAAATTAGAGAAATAATTATAGCAGAACTTCGCGATGAAGGAATCTACGGACAATACTTTCCCATAGAACTTTCTCCTTGGGCATATAATGAAACACTGGCGCAGGAGAATTTTCCGTTAACAAAAGAGAAAGCGAGAGAATCAGGATTTAGGTGGGAAGATGAAATTCCGGCGACAAAAGGGGAAGAGACAATCTTGTCTGAAAATATTTTGGATAATATAGGGGATATACCAGATGGTTTTATAAAAGAAACATTAGCCTGTACAGAGTGTTCCCGAAATTATCGCCTAATAGAACGAGAGCTTAAATTTTACAAGAAGATGAATATTCCCATTCCGCGAAAATGCTGGAATTGCCGGTTTACAGACCGCATCCGTCGTCGCGGGCCTTATAAATTCTGGAAACGCGCTTGCGATAAATGCAATAAAGAAATCATGACAAATTATGCTCCGGATAGACCAGAAATTGTGTATTGTGAATCTTGTTATCAAAAAGAAGTGTATTAGGACATTTTGCAAAATGACAAAATGTTGATAAAATAGAAAAACATGAGTTTAAAATATAAAAAAATTGAAAAAATAGTAAAGGGATTTGCAAATCACAGGCGAATTCAGGTATTGGAACTTTTAAGTAAAAACCCGAATTTATCCGTTGATAATATATCTCAAAATTTAAATGTTGGGTTTTTTACCATTTCCGATCATATACGCAAATTATCAGATGCCGGACTGATTGATAAAAAATATAAAGGTCG
>CAYZGS010000039.1:0-1556 GCA_964478145.1 uncultured Candidatus Saccharibacteria bacterium
TTCAGTGGTAGAACGCTGTCCTGATAAGACAGAGGCCGATGGTTCGATCCCATCCACGCTCACATAGATTTGCTTGATTTTTTTTAATTTGATATTATAGAGTTATGAGAAAGACAGTTAAAAAAATAAGTCAAAAATATGTGACTGAAAAAACTTTTGAAAGACACATGCAATCTATTGCTAAGTCTTTCGCTGATAATGCTGAAGTCATGGCTTTAATTTTAAAAGAAATTAGAACTATGCACGAAGAGAATAAATATTTTAGAGCAAGTATTTCTAATTTAAATATTGATGGTTTATCTTATGATAGAAAAATTGAAAATTTGACTGTACGTATGGAAAAAGTTGAATCAAAATTAAAATAATTAAAATCAATTGAGCATCCTTTAGCAAAAGACAGCCTTGAAATGAATGATGAGGATAGACAACTAATAAAAAAAAGCATGCGAAGGAACAATTGCAAATAAAATTTTGATGACACATGGTACGGATACCATGATTGATACTGCCAGATTTTTAAGTGCTATTCCGAACAAAGTTATTATAATTACAGGTGCTTCGCAACCGTATAAATTTCGTGAATCTGACACAGAATTTAATGTTGGGGTTGCTATTGGAGCTCTTAATACAATAGATCAAGGAATTTATATCTCGATGAATGGGAGAGTATACCAATGGGATAAAGTTGAAAAGCGTTCTAATGGATGGTTTGTAGATAAAATTTAAGTTTGCATCTTAAATATCTTTATTCTATAATTCTACAAAGGCTTCATGCCTTCTATTTTTGTGAGCAATAAAGAAAACAATATAGCTAAAAACGAAAAAGATACAGGTCCTTGGTGGAAACAAGGAGCTATGCTTTTTAGTGAAATATCTACTTGGATCGTGGTACCAGTGGTAGTAACTCTCATTATTGGCAAGAAATTGGATGCCAGCTATGGGACAAAACCGTGGATATTTATAGGATTTACGATGCTAGGATTTCTAATATCAGCTTATGGAATAGTGCGATCTGTTAAAAATTATACTAAAGAGCTGGAAGAAACGGAGAAAAACAAAAAAAATAATTTATAAATTAAGTAATGGAAAATTTGGAAAACACCACAAACCAAAGCGATAGTTCAGAGGGAGAAATTCTCCATGAAATTACTCTTTTTGCCGAACCGGTTTATTATTTTAAAAGTTTCCCGATTACCAACGCTCTTTTGACCAGTTGGTTTGCCGTATTTATCATTATCATTATATCAATCCTGCTTCGTTCTAAATTGCGCGAAATTCCGCGCGGGATTCAGAATTTTTTTGAAGTTATAATAGAAGGCGCTCTTTCATTGTGCGATCAGGTTACAAACAGCAGGGCGCTTTCCATAAAAATTTTTCCGATTGCCATTTCGGTTTTCTTTTTTATTCTTGTTAATAATTGGCTTGGGATACTTCCGCTGGGGGGAGTAGGAGTGATAGAAAAAGGGGAACACGGGCTTTCTTTTATACCGTTTCTACGAGGAGGCACGGCTGATATAAATACCACAGTGGCTCTTGCCATTATGGCGGTGGTGGGA
>CAYZGS010000039.1:1566-5792 GCA_964478145.1 uncultured Candidatus Saccharibacteria bacterium
TTTTTTCCATAGGCATATGGAAAACTTTTAATAAATATGTTAATCTGAAAATGATTGGTCAGATAGGAAAAAAAATCCGAAAAGATCCAACCATTGTTATCATAGCCCCAATCACCTTCTTTGTTGGATTAATAGAAATCGTGGGCGAGTTTGCAAAAGTAGCATCTCTCTCTTTTCGTCTCTTTGGCAATGTATTTGCCGGGGAAGTGCTACTTGTTTCTATGGCTGCCCTGATAGCGTATCTTGTTCCTATCCCTTTTATTTTTTTGGAAATACTGGTGGGAATTATTCAAGCGCTTATATTTTCAATTTTGCTGGTGGTTTATTTTACCATTTCGGCCACTGATCATGATGACCACGGAGAAAACCATAAATCTGAACATAAAATCTTGAGTACGCCATAAAATAGATAGATAGGGCATATTTGTTTTGAGTATATGAAAATGTATTCAAATAGGTCTGCTCTCTCTAAGATAGAGAGAATTTATTATTAGCATAATTTAACTGCCGCGTAAGCGGAAATATAATTTATGGAAGAATTAACACCTTTAGCAAAAGCAATTGTAATGGCGGTCGGAGCTGTTGGTCCAGCTGTCAGTATCGGCATGATCGGATCAAAAGCCATGGAATCAATCGGTCGTAATCCCGAATCTGCCGGTAAAATTCTGGTGCCTATGCTTTTAGCTTGCGCTTTTGCCGAGGCAATCGCTATTTACGCTTTAGTGATAGCATTTTCAATTTAAGAGAAATTTAATAAGTGAGAGGAATATAAATTTCCTTAAAATCAGCCGTGGAATCACTTGTCAACACTTTTCATATTGACTGGAAGATCATTATCGCTCAAATAATCAATTTTGGGATTGTTTTGGCGGTGCTGTATCATTTTGCCCTGAAGCCTCTTAACAAATTGATGAAAGAACGCACGGATAAAATAGAAAAGGGAATTAACGACGCAAAGTCTAATCAAGAAGTTCTGGAAAAAACTAAGGCGGAATATAATAAAGTTATCAATCAGGCGAAAATGGAAACCGCTTTTATGTTTCAGGAAGGAAAGAAAGAGGTAGAAACCAAAAAAATCGCCATGATGGAAAAAGCTAAGAAGGAAGTAGCCAGCATGATTGAAAATGGCAAGAAGACCCTTGAAAGTGAAAAAATAAAAATGATTGAGCAGGCGAGGGGAGAAATAACATCTCTGGCCGTGAAGATAACGGAAAAGTTGCTGAATGATAAAAATGATTCGTATGAGGAAAAAGCAGTGAAAGAGTTGGATAATATTTAAAATAACAAGATGGCAACTTTATCAAACAATGACATAGCGCGCGCTATTTATTTAACTTCAAAAAATAAAACTGGTCTAGAATTATCTGAGATGTTTGGCAGAATCATAAAATTTTTAGTTCGCAGAAGATTATTATCCAGAGTTCCAGATATATTGGAAAAATTGAGGAAAATAATCAATTTGGAAGACAAAAGAATTGAGGTAAAAATACTAAGTTCCAGAAAGTTAAAAGAAAAAACGAAAAATGATGTCGTTTCCATTTTGAAAAAACGTTATAAAGCGAAAGAAGTAATCATAGAAGAAGTCGCAGACGAAAAGTTGTTGGGCGGAATGAGAATAGAAGTGAATGATGAAATCATTGATTTGACAATCAAAAGAAAGATTAAAAAATTACAAGAATATCTAATAAAAAAATATGAATGGTAATCACCTAGTGGAAAATTTAAAAAAAGAAATAGAGAATTTTTCAAGCCGGGTAAAAGTTGAAAAAGTCGGCCATGTGATAGAAATTTTTGACGGTATTGCAAAAGTTTCGGGGCTTTCAGATGTCAGGTCATCCGAAATGGTGACTTTTTCAAACGGTGAAACAGGAGTGGCTCTTAATTTGGAAGAAGATATGGTGGGGGTAATTATTTTTGATAATTTTTCCAAAATAAAAGAAGGAGATGAAGTGAAATCCACCGGCAAAATTTTAGAGGTACCAGTTTCGGATAACATTATAGGGCGGGTGGTAAATGCCCTCGGAAAGGAAATAGACGACAGGGGAGCGATAAAAAGCGACAAAACTTATCCTATTGAAAAAGTTGCCCCAGGTGTTATTGCCCGTCTTAGCGTGGACAAACCGGTTGCTACCGGCATTAAGGTAATAGATGCTATTATTCCCATTGGTCGCGGACAAAGGGAGCTGATTATCGGCGATCGCCAGACCGGCAAGACTGCTATTGCTATTGATACTATTTTAAATCAAAAAGGACAGGATATGATTTGTGTTTATGTTTCTATCGGCCAAAAAGATTCCAAGCTCCGCAAACTACAAGTACGTCTGGAAGAAGCCGGCGCTATGGATTATACGGTCATTGTATCCGCTGGATCATCTGAACCTGCGCCATTGTCTTATATTGCTCCTTACACTGGAGTGACTATTGCCGAATATTTTATGAATCAGGGCAAAGACGTGCTGATAATTTACGACGACCTTTCCAAACATGCTGTGGCATATCGTGAAATTTCTCTTCTACTTAGACGCCCGCCTGGCCGGGAGGCTTACCCAGGAGATGTTTTTTATCTGCATTCCCGCCTGCTTGAACGAGCTTGCCGAAGGAATAAAGAATATGGAGGCGGATCCATCACCGCTTTGCCAATCATTGAGACTCAAGCCGGCGATATAACCGCTTATATTCCTACTAATGTCATATCCATTACCGACGGGCAGATTTTTCTTGAAACTGATTTATTTTATAAGGGTATCCGTCCGGCCGTAAATGTCGGCAGTTCCGTGTCCCGAGTCGGTTCAACTGCTCAAATCAAAGCGATGAAAAAGGTAGCCGGTACCCTGAAACTAGATTTAGCCCAATATCGCGAACTGGAAGCTTTTGCCCAATTCGGTTCTGATCTTGATAGTGCTACTAAACAGCAACTTGAACGCGGCAAGCGGGCGGTGGAAGTGTTAAAACAGCCTCAATATACGCCTATGGCTGCGGAATCTCAGGTAGTAGTGCTTTATGCCCTAGTAAAAGGATATATGGATGATGTGCCGATAGAAAAAATTAAAGAATTTGAAGAAGGCCTCACTAATTATGCTGAAAACAACGCCAAGAATTTTTATAAAGAAATATCGGAAATAAAAATGTGGACCGATAAGGGCGAGACAGAATTAAAAAAAACTATTGAAGAATATAAAAATAATTTTAAATAAATATGACGGGCACCAAAGAAATCAAAAGAAGAATAAAATTGGTAAAAAGCACCAAAAAAATCACTAGAGCGATGGAATTAGTGGCTGCTTCCAAGATGAAAAGGGCGGTATCCAGCGCCTTAGCTTCACGCTTGTATGCGGAGTATTCATGGGAAATTTTAACCTCTATTGCCCAAAATACCGGTGAAATCAAACATCCGTTTTTTGTGGGGCGTGAAAAAAAGAACCTTGAAAGAAATATTTTGCTTATTCTCATTACTTCCGATCGTGGACTATGTGGCGCGTATAATTCCCAGGTTATAAAAAAGGTCCTAACTTTTCTTCAGGATTCCCAAAAAACGGCCTCTGGGGAAAAATCTGAAAGGCTGTCCTTCAAAATAGATATTGTGACCATTGGTAAAAAAGGAGATACGATGATGCGCCGGATAGGCAAAAATATCATTGCCAGTTTTTTTGAATTTCCGAGCGATATTTCTCTTTCAGATATTATTCCCATATCCCTACTGGCCGTGGGTGAGTATGATCTTGGTCATTATGACAAAGTGCTTGTTGCTTACACGGATTTTGTCTCGGCCCTCACCCAAAAGCCGAATATTAGGCAAGTTATTCCAGTTTCCAAAAATAGTTTGAAAGAGTTGATAGAAAAACTTGCGGAAGACCGTCTTCCGCTTTCAAGCGGAAGACGGTCTTCCGCAGATTCTGCAAAAACTAGGATTGATTATTTATTTGAAGGAGACAAGAATGTGCTTCTGGAATCACTTGCTAAAAAACTTACACAAATGCAAATATATCAGATGGTTCTTGAATCCAACGCTTCCGAACAATCTTCTCGGATGGTTGCTATGAAAAATGCCTCTGAAGCCGCGGGGGAGATGATAGATGATTTGACCCTGATGTTTAATAAAGCCCGTCAGGCGGGTATTACTAGAGAAATATCGGAAATAAGCGCGGGGATGGCGAGTGTAAGTTGAGCTTTACTTTTAGTGAAGAAAGAAACATTCTTATAAATTATTAATAAATAAAATATGCAAA
>CAYZGS010000040.1:0-5665 GCA_964478145.1 uncultured Candidatus Saccharibacteria bacterium
AAAAAAGCGAAGCATTTTTGTGCCCGAAAGCGAGCAAACTGCTTTGCTCGCGAGTAGGAAGCGAACGACGGAATATATCCACGCAAGCTTGCGTGGATTATGAGTCGGTGTCCAGACAAATTTTTTGCGGTGGCAAAAAATTTAGTCGCGGGAGATAAGCGTACTCGCGGTCCGCGCGGGCTTTGGCTTTTTATTTGGCTGGAAGATTTTTAAATTTGAGATGCCTGCCCGCCTTTGGCGGGGGCGAGGGGATGGATAAATCCATATGCTAACTTTAGTATGTAGAGTAAAAATAAGCAAGTGTGTATACTAGAGTTATCAATTATGAAAAAAGATGTTTTAGTTAAATTTGGGAAAAAAGTCAAAGAACAGAGACTCAAAATGGGTCTATCTCAAGAGAAATTAGCTGCCCGTGCTAAAGTCCATCGTACATATATTGGCATGATTGAGCGTGCCGAAAAAAATATAACTCTTAAAAACATAAATAAAATTGCTACCGCTTTAAATATGGAGTTGTCAGATATGTTTAATCGTTTATCTTAAATATTATGGATATAGATAAAGTTTTAGAAAAAATAAAAAATGATTTTGATATAGCTATAACAACAGCTAGATTTAATGGTAAAAAATATAGAAATGGCCATAAAGCAAAAGAGGCCTTAATTCGTTCTCAACGAATAATTAATCTTATTCACGAGGTTATTAAAAAAGAATTTAAAAAATGCGGAGTTTCTGTACAAATGATACATCCTCCGATAGGGAGTTCAAAACCAGAAATTAAACTAAAGGGTTTTCTTAAATCAAAGAATCAAGATGTTGCGATTATTCCTACTAAGAAAGTAGAGAAGATTTTAAGCGTTAATATAAGAAGTCAGCTAAGTAGTTTAAGTAAAAATATTGATACTCTTTATGAAAGAACCTTTGCTGAGGCATTAAATTTACACCTAAGCTATCCAAAACAATGTTTGGGAGAGGTTTATTTAATACCTACTCACGAATATGACGATAAGACTATGGTAAAAAATAAAATATTATTTAAAAAAGTCTCAAAAATTGGAGATTACATAAAAATGTTTGAAGCAATCAACAACAGACGCTCCACCAATAAAGACGAATATAAGTATGAGAGAGTTTGTCTTTTAATTGTTGATTTTAGATCAAAAAAACCAAAACTTTATTCTTCAATTAAAGAACTAAAAAAAGATGGTCTAGTTTCCGAAAATGTAAAAGAAAGCTTGGATAATTTAAATATTAAAGATTTTGCTAAAGATATGCTGAAAATTTATACTGAAAGATTTGGTAAGAGTATCATCGATTAGCTCTGAATATTAACGTCATATTTTTCTATTAGGAAATCGTTGATGTTTTGATTGTTTTCTTCTTTATGTAAAAAACTTAATTCTTTCGTAGTAAATTCTGGGATACCAAGTAATTCAATAAAATTCTTTTGATAACAAGGGTATCCACCCTCAATTGAAACACTTGTTTGTTTTATGTAATAACCCATTATTTGTGAATTAAGAATTTTTCTCAAAACATCAAGACCCAGTTTTTGTTGTATGCTTGAAAATAAATCGGTCTTGTCTTTCAAGTATATCGCATAACCATTGCAAAAGAGGGAGCTGTCATTTTGTTCTAATAAAAATCTAGGTTCTAGACTGAAGGTCGGTGTTAATAATTTTTTACCAGAAAAATTAAGCCCTTGAGTTCTTGCATAAGAATACCATTCCGGATATTCCATGTTTCCCTTTTCTCTCGTTAATAATTCCTCTCTAGCGGACAAGAGGTATTTATAACAATATGGGTAATTTTTTTGCATTTCAGGTTCTCTAATTATTTCTACTTTTCCGTTTATTTTTTTATAGGGGAAAATGATACGGCGACTATTATTATTTAATTCCTCTTGAACAGTAAAATCAGAAATCTTTGCAATTGGCTGGGTAATTTCTTTCTCTATCTTGTAAATTTCACCCTTATATAACTTTTCATAATACTTATCCCCCAGGGTTGAGCCGTCTACAAAATAAATCGGGTCTTTGCATGTTGCAATACCTACACGAATATCTGCTATCTCTCCTAGTTTTCTACCAATGCTTTCAATTTTCTTAATATTTTGTTGATCTGAATTTCTAAGCAATCTCCATTTTCTATTATTTAAATCATTGAAGTAGATTTTTGAAAAACTAAGATTATTTAGAGTATTGAGCATTTCGTAATATCCACTCTTTCATAATAGAAAAATCTTTTTTTACTTTTCGTTAAAAATGTTATAGAGGTATAGGTTTGTGCATTAAAAATCTTCAAATGGTTGAAGTCCACTATTTTTTCTATTAGTGTTTTTGATTGCAAATACCCTCTAAGTTCAATACCGGCGAGGGAAGTAAAATAATTATTCGGTGTTATATAACCCAATAATCCACTCTCTTTAAGTATAGAAACACCCAATTCAAAAAAGGCAAAGTATAAATTATAATTTCCCGTTTTTAAGGTTTGCCATTCTTTAAATAGTTTTTCTCTTAATTTTTTATTTAGATCTTGAAATTTAACATATGGTGGATTCCCAATTACAACGTCGAACCCCTGTTTGATAGTTTTAGAAAATATATTTTTCCAATCAGTAGTCAAACTATCTGCTGTTTCTAAATTAAATTTAATATCTTCTTTATCTTCTCCATTTTGAAGTGCTAGTAAAGAAAGGAGTATTTTTGCTCTACGAACGCTGTAATCAGCAATATCAACGCCATAAATGTTTTCTTGTATAATATCAATTATTTTTTTCTTATATTTATTAGAAATAAAAACCGTAGCAGATATAAGAAAGGCACCACATCCACAACTTGGGTCACATATTTTTTGAGATGAGGAAGCAATTGTTTGTGAAACGATAAAGTCAGTTATAGATTTCGGAGTAAAGAAAGCACCGTTTATTTTTTTATCACTAGATGGTACCAAAAGTTCAAAGATATTTACAAAATCAAATATGTTTTTTCCTGAAATTTCTGAAGCAAGTAAATTTTTAATAATAGGTATATCTTTATTCTTACTATCTAATATTTTTTTTATAAAAACATTTTTTTTAACCCGAATATTATTATTCTCAATAAATAACTGCACCAATGCATTTTCAATGGCCAAAGAATCATATTTAGTTAAAAGGTTGGATAAATTTTTATACATAAGATATTTTATTTTTGACAGCTATTTTAGATATACTATTTTTTCACTACATTAACTATTTTACCATTTATCATGAAATTATCCTCACTTGATATGTAAATTGGTTTATGTTTTGGATTTGTGGATTCTGAGACAAGCAAGACTTCTCCTGTTTTATTATCTCGTTCAAATTTCTTCAAATTAGCACAACCATCAATAACTGAAAGAACATAGTCGCCATTTTTCGGACTTCTATATTCAGAATCAATTACTACAAAATCTCCTTCTTCAAGGTTCTTTCCGGCTATTTTTGCCTTATTCATTGAATCACCCTCAACTCGCAAAGCAAAGACCCCATTTTTTCTGTTTATATCTTTATGAGAAACTTTTAAGTATCCGCTTATATTTTCTTCTGCTAAAGATGTTGCAGGACCAGCGTTTGCAGATCCTAGAACTGGGATTGAAAATGATTCAATACTTTTAGGAAGAATACTTTTCATAAACTCGTTGGAGTTAACATTTATTGAGCGTGGTTGATTAAATACTTTTTGTAAGTATCCTTCTTCTTCAAGTTTTTGTATATAGTAATGAGCAGTTGATATTGACACGAGTTTAAAGTGGCGACGAATCTCATCAAGAGAGGGGGCATACCCTTTATCTTTTGAATAAGCATTTAGGAAATCCAGAACTTTTTTTTGTTTTTTTGTTAACATATTTTGCTTGACTTACTAATCTTATTCTAGTATACTACCTTTATAGTATAGAAAGTTTATCGAAACCACGCAAGTCTAGTTATCCACAGATGAACAAGGGTCGAAATTATCAAAAATAGTATAATCCAAAAAAATTATGACTAGAAATCACAATACAAAGCGAGATGGTTCTACTTTTGATGAAGCAACCATAGAGGCTGTTTGGAGAAAGGGTAAACCAGAATCAATCTCTAGTTTCCGTAAAGATGTGTGTGGAGCAAGTATGCAACGCTCTAAGTACGGAAAAACAGAGCAGTGGGGATGGGAGATTGACCATATTAAGCCTGTTGCCCTTAATGGATCGGATGATCTAAGTAATTTACAACCACTCCAATGGGAAAATAACCGCGCTAAAGGTGATGAGTACCCTCATAAAACTTGTAAAATTAGAAATTAAAGGTACTTAGAAAAAGTAATCTACTAGATAAAACTTGAGTGTTCGATGCGTTTTCAGACCCCCAGTATTGCAGATCTGCATACACAATAGCGATCAAAAGACACACTTTCCCGGCCGCTTCAAAAAAGTGGCCGTTGCGAGCAAAGAAAATCAAACATTATTAGTTTACTTATCAAAATAAGTTATGGGAAATAAAATTTGAAATAAAAAAAACCGATAAAAAAATTGATGAAAAAGTGTTTAAACTCTATAACCTAACGCCGGAGGAAATAAAAATAGTAGAAAATTCAAATAAAAAATAATTTATGAAATTACTAATCAATTTTTATGCAAATGTTTCAGAGGGGTCAATAAATGATCTAATAAAATTTATAACTATCAAATTAGCCAAGCAGAATCCGGAGAAGCCTATAGATGAAATAATTTTACAAATTTCAAGCTCTGGTGGTTCATCTGATCATGGTTTGCTCGCGTATAACTTCTTAAAGCAGATTAGCATTCCAAAAACTACTATTGGCATGGGGAATGTAGATAGCGCCGCTGTCATGCTTTTTACAGCTGGGGACAAGCGATTAGCTATGCCAAGTTGTAGATTTGTATTACATGAGGCAATCGCCACATTACGTGGTCAATTTAGTCCCTCGAAACTTAACGAGATGGCAAGATTGATCCAAAGAATTACTGACGACTATTCAGAAGTAGTATCAAATGTAACTGGTAAGGAAAAAGCAACTATTTTCGAAGAAGTACGTAAGGGTTCGGTTTTGTCATCGCTAGAGGCTAAAGAGTTCAACCTAGTTACGGAAGTCCTCGAAGGTGCTTACCTTAAAGAAATGAAAGATTTAGAAATATTGTTAATTAATAATCCGATACAACAACAGAATTTGCAGCAAATTCCTCAACCACAAAAGAAGGCAGAAATTTAATAACATGGCATTACACAAAAATTTTCCCAAAGACCCATACGAAATACTTGACCCGAATATTCGGTGGTTTCCTGCTGAAAATATAGATTTGCTTATTTTCAGATAAAGGTCAATATGTAAATATAAAATATATGTTTAATTCGCAAGGACTGTCCTTGTGATCCAAAAAAATGGCGTGCAAATTCCGCAAGACCAAGTCGCGATGCGGGTGGTGGCGCAGGGGTGGAAATAAAAAAATATAGAAAAAAATTGAGTTTTTGTTTGAATTAATAAAGAGGTATACTAAATAATATGGCAAGAGTTAATTTGAAACAAAATCAAATAATTATAGATTTACCAATTATTGGTAGAGAAGAATATTTAGAATACCATCGTAATCAGATATTTATTCACGATTGATTTTATGACTAAAGAAATTATAACAACAAAAATAG
>CAYZGS010000041.1:0-5647 GCA_964478145.1 uncultured Candidatus Saccharibacteria bacterium
CGATGAATACAATAATTTGGAACATTGCGGTTTAAATGGAAAAACACCGATTGAATTTCTGGCAGATTATCAGTTAATTAGACCGCCAAATGTCTGTGCCTAAAACAGTTGTAAAAAAACGGATTAACGCAATATTGCGGCTTATTTTCTTTTTTCTACCTTTCTGGCTTGCAATGCTATCTTGAGCGCTCTAATAATTCCGATTTGATGATAAGTGGCATAACTTATTAAAATAGAAAACTTGTGGAAAAAATCAAAAAGAAAATTATTCGGAATATACACTAACAATTTTAGTAGGTAGATAAAGCCGGGCACCTTTACGCCAAAATAAAAAAATCTCTGCAAGACTTTGATTTTGTTTCCATCTTTCAATTTGCTGGCCAGAGGACTTTCCAGCATGCCCAAAGGATCTATGTCATCAAACGAAAAATTTTTGTCCAGAAATCCTTTTTCAATAGAATATTTATATATATCCGTGTCCGGGTATGGCTGCAAAGCATATGCCCAAGGGAAATCAACCTTCATTTTTTTATTCAATATTACTGTGCTGAAAGCTTTTTCTATTGTTTCTTCAGGCAAGAAAACCATATTTGATGTTCTTATTTTGATACCATACTTTCTCATTATTTTTGCGGCATTAAGGCAAACCTCATCAGTAATGCTTTTATGAAGAATATACTTTCTAAGTTCTGGATCCCCGCTCTCAACTCCCATGGAAAGACAGAAACAATTCGCATCTTTTAATTTCTTGATTCTCTCTTCGTTTATAAAATCGGCCCTTATGCTCGCAAAAAACGGCAGACCATTAATCCCCTTGTACTTTTCACAAAATTCGTCAAACCATTTCGGGTCTATGCCAAAGTTATCATCATTGAATATGATTGATTTTACGCTTGGATATTTTTTAAGAAGTATTTTAATTTCAGAAATAATATTATCCACGCTTCTAATCCGAACCATTTTTTGTCCTTTATACAAGTCTCTCTTTATGGCGTTGTAGCAAAAAGTGCAGTTATAGGGGCAACCTCTTGAAACGCAGATCGGCAACTCCGTTTCTTTTTTAAAAAAATTGTATTTGTCATAAATTGTCCTGTCGGCAAAAGGCAAGGAGTCCATATCTTCAACCAATCTAGCTATGGTATTTCGATGTATTGTGCCGTCTTCTTTAATCCACAACCCTGAAATGTCTTTTATTGATTTTTTGTATTTTATTCTCTCCGCTAATTCCAAAATTGACCGTTCCCCATCTCCTCTGCAAATAATATCTATGCCGTTTTCTTGTATCATTTCCGGGAAATAGGTCGGATGAGGCCCGCCGACAACCACAATTGCGTTGGGCACAAATTTTTTTATTTCCAATATTCTTTTTTGCGCCCACTTATGCTCCCCCGTAATACAAGTAAATCCTACGATGTCCGGTTTTGAATCAATAATTTTTTGAATAATATTTTTATCCAAATCTTCTATGAAAACATCGGCATTGTGCCCCTTTTCTTTCAAAACAGCGGAGAGATACATTATTCCGAAATGCGGACCCAAAAAATTTTGAACAAATGAAATTTTCATGTTTAGTAATTAGTGATGTTTATTTTAAGATTATTTGATATAATTTGATATAATTTAAAACTTTGTAATAATAACATTTCTAGAATAGGATTAAAAGTTTAAACTTTTTAGTTATATGATCGAAAAATTTGGTATTGCAAAAACAAGAAAAGAAAAAATTATTATGTTGTGTCTTTTATTGGGCATTATTTCGGTGTCTTTTTCTTTTTTGTTGGCAAAGGCAAAAAAAATAAACAGTTGGGATAATTGGTCTTTCGGGTCGGCTCAGACCATGCTAACAGCGCGCCATTGGGGGGAACAAGGCTTTATAAAAAATAAGTTGCTGTTTATTCCTTCCGGATATCACTCAAAGATAGAATTTTTAGATCAACCGGAGTTTAGATTCTTGGCCAACGGCACAAAAACAGGAGAGCTTATAGGCACAAGGCTTTATTACACACATTATCCTTCAGGCTATTTGGTACCTTTCGGTTTTCTTGCAAAAATGGGCATACATGACAGATTTTTTTATCGTTTTTTAGCCATTTTCTTATCCACCGCCTCTATCTTTTTTCTTTTTGGTTTTATTTATTTTGTTTTTAATAAAAACTTTTGGATAGCATTTATATCTGCAATCTTTTACTCCGCATCCGCCACTTATTTAGGATATGCCGATTCTTTGGCAAATATGCCAATTGATGATTTTTTAAAATACGCGATTTTATTCTTAAGTTTATATTCTTATAAATCGCCCTCTCCCAACATCAAAAATAAATTTGAATATCTAATCTGGTCTTTGTTTTTTATTCTTGCCCTTAGTTCGTATGATTCAACTTTCTTTGTTTTTTTCTGGCTGATCACCCTTGATTTTATAAACGCAAAAAAAATCAGCCTTAGATATTTTTTAACATTGGGTTCTGCGCCAGTTTTTGCTTTTCTCTTGCAAATTATTCAAAACACTTGGTACCTTGGAGTTAAAGATATGTTTTTGGATTTTTGGGGGTCGTTCTTGTTCCGTAGCACGCAAGCCCCTGCCGCCATAAGCAATTATCCCTTATTTTTTAAAAACATAGCGGCTTCTCTGTCTACTATCGGCTATTTTTTAGATGCAAGAACCAGGTTCATGCTTCCTGTTATTCTGATACTTATTTTTTTAATTTATAAATTTAAACTGCTTAAACCAACTCAATGGAAGTATGCGGGCGCCCTTGCCGCCAGTGGGATTATATATCCGATACTCATGCCCATAGCGGGAACTTTCGGATATCAAGGCAGACAAATGGCAGCATTTGTTTTGATACTTATTTCCACGGTAACTTATGAAATATTAATAAACTTTAAAAATCTTTGGAAAAAAAGCGCGGTTGGGTGCCTTGTTTTACTGTTAACTATTGGATCTATTTGGACATTTCGCGCGAAAGGAACATATTCATATGTTAAAAATTGGCCCAACAATACCATTGACGGTGATAAAATAAATAATTGGCAAGAAATTAAAAAAAACACCGAACCGGAAATCATCGTTGTGACCACGGAAAAGGCATTGTCCGGCTCGGAAATATTTTTCGCCGAGTTTTACTCGGACAGGCTGATTCTTTCGTTTAAAAATTTGAATGATTTATACTCTTACTCGGTAAAAATAAACAAAACCATAAATCAAGAAAATTTTTTGGCAATAATTACTCAAGAAGACCGTGCCACTTTTTTTGATATCATTAAAAATAATGATAAAATAAAGATTATAAAAGAGAATCTGCAAACACACGGTACGACGAAAAATTATCATTTTTATCTTTCTGTTAATTAAAAATGACATTAAAAAATAAGGTAATTTTAATTTTTTCAATAGCATTAACAATAAGACTAATGTTCGGATTGGGCTTATTTTTTAGCGGACAGGAACTTTATTCTCAAGCCGGAGACGCTCCGGATTACATTCAAACCGCCCAAAATTTTCTGGAAAAAAGAATATGGTCGGCCGACTCAGGAAACAATCCCCAGCCAGATAATCTTCGGACGCCTATTTATCCATTGTTTTTATCAATTTTTCTTTTGTTAAAAATTCCTCTGTTTTACGTGGCGGTTTTTCAAGACCTTTTAATGGCTGTTACCGCTGTCTGTATTTATGGTTTGGGCAGGAGAATATTTAGCGAAAAAGTTTCATTTTTTTCCGCCATCATATTCGCCTTGAATCCGTATCTAGCGTCCACTTTTATTTCAAAATCAATAATGACCGAACCAACAGCCATTTTTTTCCTAACCATATCCTTTTTGAATCTGGCTATTTTTATGAAAGAAGGCGACAATAAAAATTTAACTTGGGGAACTATTTTTTTGGCATTGCTTGCTTTAACTAAACCGCAGTTTTTCTTTTTCTTTATTTTCATCGGTCTGGCAATATTGTTTTCCGGACGCAAAGAAAAGCTAAGAATTTCCGCTCTTTCTTTTTCTTTGTTCTTTATCCTTGTTTCTCCGTGGATGATTTATAATTTCCTTTCGTTTAAAACATGGCAATTTTCTTCAGTGTCCAATGTGACCTTATATGTTATCGCTGATTATTTCCAGATATGGAAAAATAAAAATTACGACAAAAACAATGAAACTTACATTGAAAAAGCCAAGAGAATAACCGGAGCGGAAAACGCGGCTCAGCTTTTCATGCCCGAAAACTCAAAAAATCTTTCGGAAATTGGCAAAAAAATAATTTTTCAAGACCCCGTTTCTTTTTCTTTTTACCACATCACTCATATCCCGAGATTATTTTGGCACGATACAACAGTTGAAACTATAGAGGAAAATTTTGGAATAAAACAAAGCAACATAGAAAAATCAGACATAGATGCGGTAAAAAATTTATTAAACGGAAATTTAAAAAAAGGCCTTCTAGACATCAAAGAAAATCCAGTTTGGATTATTTCTTTATTTTTAAAAATACTTGCGCTAATACTTGGCGCTCTTGCCATACTTAACCCACTAATAAAACATGCCGTTACGAAAAGATTTTTTGCGACATCGATATTGTTTGCTTCTGCTATAATCTTAAATGCAATAATGATTTCGCCGGTTGGACAACATCGGTATCGTTCCTTGATTGAGCCGTTAATTCTTCTTTCTTCGTTGGAAACTTTGTCATTGCTAATCGTCTTTAAAAAACATAATATAAACCGCAGCAATTATCGGCAAATTTTTAATTAAATTAAAATGAAAAAAATATTGATAATAACCCCCAGTTTCCCCTTTCCCACCACCGGAGCGGAACAATCCGACCGCGCTTATGGAATAAGTCATTTGAAAAATTTGGGCTATGAAGTAAGAGTCATAGCCAAGTTAGTCGCTTGGCAATCTAAAGAGCAAGTCAAAGAAACAGAGGATAAAACAGGCATCCTTATTATTACGGTTCCTTATAAATTCAGCAACAAAACCTTGACGCTTAAAGATAAGATTAAAAAAATACTGCTTAAAATATCTAATCCATTCTTGCTGGACGGAGCCGCTTTAGAGTATGCCGAACCAGAAATTAAAAAAACCCTTAAAAAAGAAATGGGAACATGGCAACCGGACATAGTTTGGTTTGACTATACTTATCTTTGGCCGCTTTATGGAATAGTTCGCAAACAAAAAATACCCATAGTAACAAGATCCATAAATTACGAACCCATTCATTTTTTGCAAGAAGACGGCTATAGTCCTTTTAACTTACTAAAGTCTGTGCCTAAATTTTTTAGTGAATTTTTATCATCTATAAAGAGCGACCATATATTCGCCATAACGCCAAAAGAAGAAAAAATATATAAGATGATGAATAAACAAGCAAGCGTGTTGCCTTTAAGAGGTCTTCCTTATTGCCTGAAGAAATCTCATCCTATAAATGACAAAAAAACCCTAAATGTGTTTTTTATGGGTTCTACTTATAATGTTTCTCACAACAGAAAAGCATTAGAATTCATTTTGAAAGAAATTGCCCCTTTTATGAGTAAGCATCACCCGAATCAGTTTCTATTTTATATATTGGGTAAAAAAGTTCCGGAAAATTATAATGAATTTTTCAAAGATAATGTTATCTATAAAGGTCCGCTCTATGGTAACGAATTGGAAAGTTTTC